>JAFQPV010000080.1 GCA_017411585.1 Clostridia bacterium
CACCTTTTGGTCTTCCCATATAAATCAACCCCTTTTCTTTAGTATAGCATAAAAAATGATGGTAGACACTTTTTTGTGTCTACCATCATTATATCACTTCATTTACATCCGTCTTTTTTAAAATTATGCTAATTTTTCAATACCCTTTTTAATTCTGGCAATTGTTTCTTCTTTACCTAAAAGCTCTGCGATTTCAACGCCACCACCCGGAGTGAATTTCTTGCCGGAAACAGCCACGCGCAGCGGGAATAAAATCACGCCGTTCTTTACGCCGAGGCTTTCGATGAGGGCAAAGAGTGCATCGTGGATTGCATCGTGTGTCCAGTCTGTAAGACCTTCCAGCACCGGCAGAATCTTTTCGAGTGCATCTTTGGACACTTCCTCGTTGGTCTTCATCTTTTTGTTGACATACAGCTCTGTGTCGTAGTCGCAAAGCGTGTCAATAAAGTCAATATTTTCCGGAATGTCGGAAAACTTCTCCGTACGGTCGTGCAGCAGTGCGGAGAGCAGATTGTAGTCTACATCGCGCTTTACGGCCTGCTTGTAGTACGGCATAGCCTTTTCGGTAAACTCTTCGATGGTGAGCTTTCTGATGTACTCTGCATTCATCCAGTTTAACTTGTTTACATCGAAAATTGCCGGGGACTTACTGATGCCGGAAACGTCAAATGCGGCTACAAGCTCATCGAGCGTAAAGATTTCCTGCTCTGTACCCGGACTCCAGCCGAGCAGGGCAATATAGTTGATGATGGCATCCTTTAAGTAGCCCTTGTTGATAAAGTCTTCATACGATGCGTCGCCCTCACGCTTGGAAAGCTTTTTCTGCGCATCCTTCATAACCGGAGAGCAGTGAATGTACTTTGGAATCTCCCAGCCGAAGGCTTCGTAGAGCAGATTGTACTTCGGTGTGGAGGAAAGATACTCGCTGCCGCGGATAACGTGTGTGATGCCCATTAAATGGTCATCGATAACATTTGCGAAGTTGTAGGTCGGCAGACCGTCTGCCTTTAAAAGAATGTTATCGTCGAGTGTGGAATTTTCAACAGTGATGTCACCGAATACCTCATCGTGGAACGAGGTTGTGCCCTCCTGCGGAATCTTCTGACGGATAACATACGGCACGCCGCTTGCAAGCTTTTCTTGGATTTCTTCTTTCGAGAGTCTCGAGCAGTGCCCGTCATACTTCGGCGGCACTTTAGATGCTGTCTGAATTGCACGCAGCTCCTCTAAACGGTCCTTGTCGCAGAAGCAGTAGTAGGCTGCGCCCTTTTCTACGAGCTCCTCTGCATACTTTTTGTACATACCGCGGCGCTCGCTCTGGATATACGGGCCGCAGCCGCCGTCCTTGTCCGGACCTTCATCGTGTACAAGGCCGGTGTCGGCGAGCGTTTTGTAAATCAAATCTACCGCACCCTCGACGTAGCGTTCCTGGTCGGTGTCCTCAATTCTTAAAATAAATGTACCCTCATCGCTCGAGCGCGCAAGCAGCCATGCATACAGTGCGGTTCTTAAGTTACCGATGTGCATATAGCCGGTCGGGCTCGGCGCAAAACGGGTTCTGACTTTGTTTGCCATGCTATTCAACCTTTCTTGGGTATTTATACCTCTATATATTATAATTCCCGAAAAAAGTATTGTCAATATTAAAGTTGCATAGAAACGGGTTTGATGGTATACTATGTATAAGAAATTTTAAAGGAGGGCAAAGCGTGTTTGACTTAAAGCAGCAGCTCAAAAAGCTCCCGGAGCTGCCGGGCGTATACTTAATGCACGATAAAGACGATAATGTCATCTATGTCGGCAAGGCAAAAATACTTAAAAATCGTGTGCGTCAGTATTTTATGCAGAGTAAAAACCACTCTGCCAAGGTGCTTGCCATGGTCAGCCACGTTGCCTGGTTTGAATATATTATCACGGATTCAGAGCTAGAGGCGCTTGTGCTTGAGTGTAACCTTATTAAAAAGTACAAGCCGCATTATAATATTCTTTTAAAAGACGACAAGCATTATCCGTATATTAAGGTTACGATGAATAAGGACTACCCGCGCCTTTCGATTACGCGCAGTATGCTGCCGGACGGTGCGCGTTATTACGGGCCGTATTCCGGGATGGGCGTGGTGCGCCAGACGGTGGAACTGATTAAAAAAATCTTTTTAATTCCGACTTGCAAAAGGAGTTTTCCGCAGGACATCGGCAAGGGCAGGCCGTGCCTGAATTATCAGATAAAAAAATGCTTTGCACCGTGCCGCGGCGAGATAACGCAGGCGGAGTACAGAGCGGTATTTGAGCAGATTTGTATGTTTTTAGACGGCAAGAGTGATGAAATTGTCCGCGCACTTGAAATACAGATGCAGGAAGCGGCAGAGAATATGGCATTTGAAAAGGCGGCGGAAAAGCGCGACCAGATTGCGGCAATTCATGCTGTAAATGAGCGGCAGAAGATTATTTCCGATGCGCAAACCGACCGTGATGTCGCCGATTTTGTCAGCTATGATGATAAGGCGTTTTTTGAAATGTTCTTAATCCGCGGCGGTCGTATGACCGGACGACAAAGCTATCGTGTTGACGGCGTGAGCGATATGACAGACGGCGAGATTATGGCGGAGTTTTTAAAGCTTTACTATTCTGCCGCAAGCTATGTGCCGCCGGAGATTTTGCTCGGCTGTGCGGCAGAGGATGCGGAAATGCTCGAGCTGTATTTATCATCGCTGCGCGGCAAAAGAGTGCATCTTGCCGTGCCGGTGCGCGGCGAGAAAAAGCAGCTGGTGCATATGCTTTTAATGAACATCAACAATGCAATCGACGATTATAAAATCAGTGAATTAAAGCGCGAAACTGAGCGCGGTGTATTGGAAAAGCTTGCAGAGTATACGCATCTTTCTAAAATTCCGCGCCGCATCGAAAGCTATGACATTTCCAACACCGGCGGTACGGGTACGGTCGGGGTAATGGTGGTTTTTGAAAACGGAACGGTGAACAAAGCGGCGAAGCGCAATTTTCGTATTCAAAGTATTGAAGGACAAAACGACTATGCAGCTATGCAAGAGGTGATTTATCGCCGTATGCAGCGTGCACACGCAGAGCTTGCCGCAATTGAGGCAGGTACACTATCCAAAAAGGATGCAAAGTTTTTGCCGCTGCCGGATATGATGCTCATTGACGGTGGTAAGGGGCATGTCGGTGCAGTGCGTGAGGTGCTGGTGCAGTTTGCGCCGGAATTTGGTGTGTTTGGTATGCAAAAGGATGACCGGCACAATTTTTCTGAATTAATTGACGGTGTGCAGACGGTGGAAATCCCGAAGAACTCCGCACCGTACCGATTAATTGGTACCATTTGTGAAGAAACGCATAATACCGCCATCGGCTATCATAAAAAGGTGCGCAGGCAAAATGCCTTCCGCTCGGAGCTTGCGGAAATTCCGGGCGTGGGCGAGGTGCGCAGAAAGCAGCTTTTACGCGCGTTTAAAACGCTCGATGCCGTTGCGCGGGCAAGCGTAGAAGATTTGCAGGCGGCAGGCCTCGATAAGCGCAGCGCGCAAAATGTGTATGATTATTATCATTAAAGGGTGAAACTATGCAGAAAGGCTTTGTGCGATATACAAAAGGAAAGTTGGTATATTACACCATACCGGCTTTTACAAAGACGGGACTGGTGCGTCACGGGTTTTCAACGCGGCTCGGCGGTGTGAGCACCGGCGAAACGGCAGAGCTGAATTTAGGCTTTTATCGCAAGGATACGCGCGAGAATGTGTATGAAAATTTTGGCATTCTTTGCAATGCACTCGGCATCGAGCGCGACAGACTTGTGCTCTCTAAGCAAGAGCACCACGATGGCATTCGGGTTATTACCGCGGCGGATTGCGGCAAGGGCATCGTGCGCGAAAGCGACATTACCGACACGGATGCCTTTATCTGCAACACGCCCGGCGTGCCTGCTGTTGTGTTTTGCGCAGACTGTGTGCCGGTGTTTTTGCTCGATGTAAAAAAGAAGGCGTTTGGCCTGGTGCACTCCGGCTGGCGCTCGACGGTGCTGGAGATTGCGAAAAAGACGGTTTTGAAAATGCAGGCAGAATTCGGTACAGAGCCAAAGGATGTGCTTGCTGCCATCGGACCGTCTATCGGGCAGTGCCACTTTGAGGTAGATGCCGATGTAGCGGGGCAGTTTGATGCACCATATCAAAAGCAGGTCGGTGAAAAGTATCATATTGACCTTTGGTCGGTCATTGTTGACCAATTGAAGTCTGCCGGTGTACAAGATGAGGCCATTACGCTGGCAGAGCTGTGTACCTTTTGTCATAGCGACGAATTTTTTTCCAATCGCGCACACAAGGGCAAAATTGGCTTAATGGGTGCGATGATGGAGCTGATATAAGGGAAGAGATATCAAATGAAAAAGAGGATTACCTTTACAATTGCAATACTGCTTTGTGCCGCACTGCTTGCCGGCTGCGGCTGTGCGCCGACGAAACCGCAGCAACAGCACGCGGTTTACAAAGAGGGCGGTACGGGTGTCATCAGCTTACCGCTGACGTATTTTGATACATTCAATCCGGTGCTGACACAGTCGGAGACGGTTTTAGATGCAATGATGCTTGTCTATGACAGTCTTTACCGTCGTGGTGCGGATGGTCAGATGCAGCCTTTGCTTGCGGCGCAGACAGAGGTTTCTGCAGATGGGCTGACGTATACGCTGCATCTGAGAAACGATGTGCGTTGGCACAATGGGGATATGTTTTCTGCCTACGATGTGTCGTATACACTTGCGGCGATTGCGGCTGCGGAAAGTTCGCAGCTGAAAGGATGCCTTTCCGGCATTGCTGCGCATACGGCAAAAAGTAATTTTGTGTATGAATTCACTTTGATTGAGCCGAACAGCTGTTTTATAGACCAACTGGATTTTCCGGTGATTCGCCGCGGTACGGACTGTACAGCAGTGCAGGCGGATTATGTACCGATGGGGACATCGGCGTATTACTATATAGATACGGACAGAAGCCGCGCGCACATTTTGGGGAAAAATCAAAATTGCACAACGGTTGTGGCAGGTGCAATCGAGGAAATCGTATTAAAGGAAATTCCGGCAGCGGATAATCTGATGTATGCATTGGAAAGCCGCGAGGTGGAAGCGGTGCACGTGGATACGAAGCAGCTGCGCACATACAGTGCGAAGGGCAATGTGACCACGGTGCCGTATGTCAACCGCAATTTTACCTTTTTAGGGATGAAGGCCGAGGGGGCGCTTGCGGACAAGCAGGTGCGCCGCGCACTGTCACTGATTTTGGACCGTGATGCAATTAAAACCAACGCAATGTTTGGGCGATTTGTGCCGTCAACCTTGCCGTTTGTGCCGGGCAGCAACATCAATCCGATGGATGAGACACAGCCGGCGGAGGATGCGGCAACGCTTTTGACGGCGGCAGGGTACGCACAGACAAGCGAAGGAACGTGGCAAACGGAAACCGAAGAAGGCGTGCAAAACTTAAGTGTTTCTATCTTAGTCAATGCGGATAATGAGGTGCGCTGCGCAGCGGCAGAGGAGATTGCAAAGCAGTTTAAGGCGTTCGGCATTGGCGTTTCTATAGATAAAACGGATTTTGAAACCTATACCATGCGTGTAGATGCGCGCGAATACAATATGTTTTTGGGCGAGACGTTGCTTGCAACGGATTTGGATGTTTCTGCATTTGTCGGCATTTGGGCGCGCTTTGCGTCACCGGTGGGGCAGAACATGGACACGCTTTTGTATAATGCGCGTGCTGCTGTAACGCCGGAAGATAAGGAAACGGCATTTTTGGCGCTGGCGGATGCCATCAGCGATGAAGTGCCGGTGATTTCGGTCGGTTTCGGACAAAATGCCGTGATTATCAACGACAGAATTGATGGCGAAATTTGTCCGGTATACCAGAATATTTATTGTGATTTTGCACTTTGGGATGCCGCCTGACAGCACTTGACTTTCTATGTGGATTTGTGGTATACTGATTTATCTGGAACTATGTAAATAAAATCAGAAAAAACCATAGAACAGGAGTAGAAAAGTTATGATTAAAAGTATGACGGGCTACGGTCGTTTTGAAGGCGTGGTCGAGGACAAGAAAATTCTTGTGGAAATCAAGTCTGTCAATCACAGATATGCAGACTACAACATTAAGGTACCGCGCTATTTCGGTTATCTGGAAGACAAGGTGCGTGTTTATGCCTCGGAGTATATCAACCGCGGTAAGGTAGATATTTACGTGGCAATGGAAAGCTTTGGCGAAGCGGATAAGCAGGTAACGCTCAACGCGCCGCTTGCCGAAAACTACATAGAGGTGCTTCATGAGCTTCGTGATATGTTCCAGTTAAGAGACGATATCAGTGTTGGCTCAGTTGCACGTTTTTCGGATATTTTCTTAACCGAGCGCAAGGAAGAGGATGCAGAGCATATTTGGGAGATTGTAAAATCGGGCCTTAGCCAGGCAATGAACGATTTTGTGGAAATGCGCAAGCGTGAAGGCGAAAGAATGCTTGCCGATTTGCGCCAAAGAAGCGCATTTATGCTCGACCGCGTTGCTGAAATCGAAGTGCGTTCACCGAAGTGCGTGGAAGAATACAGAGCAAAGCTTCGCGCGCGCATCGAAGAAGTGCTGGAGTCGACCAATATTGATGAGGCACGTATTTTGACAGAGGCTGCCATTTATGCAGATAAAATTGCGGTGGATGAGGAAACCGTGCGTCTGCGAAGCCATTTTGATGAGATGGAAAACATCCTGACCTCCGGCGAGCCGGCAGGCAGAAAGCTCGATTTCTTAATTCAGGAAATTAACCGTGAAATCAATACCATCGGCTCGAAGGCAAATGATATTGAGGTTGCTAAAATTGTCGTGGATTTAAAAGCAGAGCTTGAAAAGCTGCGCGAGCAGGTACATAACATCGAATAAGGGAGAAACCATATGAAACTGATTAACATTGGTTTTGGCAATATTGTTGCTGCCGACCGCCTGGTTGCTATTGTCAGCCCGGGCTCTGCACCGGTAAAGCGTATGGTGCAGGAAGCGCGTGAGCAGGGCAATCTTGTGGATGCGGCATACGGACGCCGCACACGTGCGGTTTTGGTTATGGACAGCGGGCATGTTGTACTGTCTGCATTGGCACCGGAAACGGTTGCCAATCGTATGGACGGCACAATGCCGCAGGCAGAGGAGGATGAAGATGAAGAATAACCGGGGCAATTTGTTTGTGGTATCAGGTCCATCAGGTACCGGCAAGGGAACGATTTGTAAGGCGCTTTTGGAAAAGCGCGACGATGTGGTATTATCCGTATCGGCAACGTCGAGATCGCCGCGGCCAGGTGAGGAAAACGGTGTGCACTACTTCTTCTTGACCGAGGAGGAGTTTAGAAATAACATAGACAACGGGCAGATGCTGGAACATGCCGTATTTTGCGGCAACTATTACGGTACGCCGAAGGCATATGTCGAAGAGATGCTGGCTGCAGGCAAGAATGTTATTTTGGAAATTGAAGTGCAGGGCGCAATGCAGGTGCGTGCGAAGCATCCGGAGGGTGTGTATGTGTTTGTAATGCCGCCGTCGTTGCAGGAGCTGCGCGAGCGTTTGGTTGGGCGCGGCACAGAGGCTTTAGAGGTTGTAGAGCAGCGTTTAAAGACAGCCGAGCGCGAGTTTGGCTACATTGAAAAGTACAACTATATCGTGGTAAACGATGATATAGATGCAGCAGTAAATCGCTTCAGCGCCATTATAGACGCGGAGCGCTGCAGAATGGAAAGAAATATTGAATTTATTAAAGAGGTGTGTGAAGGATGATTTATCCGGCTATTTCGAAACTTGTAGACAGAACAGGAACAAGATACTCGCTCGCAGTACTGACTGCGCGCCGTGCGCGTCAGCTTGGTATGCAGAAGGAAGGCTCTTTTTCCGGCAAGTATGACGAAGCAATCTTAGAAGCAATCGGTGAAATTGAATCCGGCAAGGTGAAGGCGGTTCCGAGCCTGAATGCAATGCTGAATGATTAAGGTGATTGTATGTTAAAAGGAAAATGTGTGGTTGTCGGTGTGTGCGGCGGTATTGCTGCATACAAGGTAGTGGAAGTGGTCAGCCGTTTAAAAAAGCTTGGCGCTGAGGTGCATGTAATTATGACCGAGAGCGCGCAGGAATTTGTCGGCGAGCTGACATTCCGCACGATGTCGCAAAATCCGGTTGCAACAGATATGTTCGGTACGCCGGCGCGCTGGGAAGTGGAGCACGTTTCCCTTGCGCAGAAGGCGGACCTGTTCTTAGTTGCGCCTGCAACGGCAAATACGCTTGCAAAAATGGCGTACGGCATTGCAGATAATATGCTTTTGACGACGTATTTGGCAACTCGTGCACCGGTGTTAATTGCGCCGGCAATGAATAAGAATATGTATACCCACCCGGTAACGGTGGAGAATATGAAAAAGCTCTCGGATGGTGGCTGCAATTTTGTGCGTGCCGGTGAGGGCTTTTTGGCATGTGGTGACGTGGGCATCGGCCGTATGGCAGAGCCTGCCGAAATTGTGGATGCGGCGGTGAACTTAATCGCTTGCGAGAAGGATTTGGCGGGGAAGCGCGTGCTTGTAACCGCCGGCGCAACGCAGGAGGCGATTGACCCGGTGCGCTTTATTACCAACCACTCGTCCGGTAAAATGGGTGTTGCGATTGCACGTGCGGCGAAGCTGCGCGGTGCGGAGGTGGTATTGGTACACGGCAAAAGCAGCTTGCCGGCACCGTACGGCGTTGAAGCTGTATGTGTGGGCAGCGCGCAGGAAATGTGCGATGCGGTGCTTTCGCGCGCACCGAAGTGCGATATTATTGTGAAGGCGGCAGCTGTTGCAGACTATGCACCTGAAAGTGTCAGCACACAGACGATTAAGAAAAGTGACGCGGATTTGTCGATCGCATTAAAGCGCAACCCGGATATCTTGGAAAGCCTCGGCAAAAACAAATTGGCAGGGCAGGTGCTTGTGGGTTTTTGTATGGAAACGCAGGATTTGCTTGCCAATGCACAAAAGAAGCTGGAAAAGAAAAATTGTGATCTTATGGTTGCAAACAGCTTGACCGAGCCGGGTGCGGGATTTGGTTGCGATACAAATACTGTAACGATCTTAAAGAAAAACGGAGAAAAACTTACGCCGGAGAATATGAGCAAGGAAGCACTTGCGCATATTATTCTGTCGGAGGCTGTAAAGTGTAAATAAGCAGAGAGGTTGTAGCATGGTAGCGGGAATTGTGGTTTCCAAAACGGCGAGGGAAGTCGATAAAATATTTGACTATAAAATCAGCGATGCGCTTGCAGGGCAGGTTTGCATCGGTGCGCATGTGCTGGTGCCATTTGGGAAAAACAATCTTTTAACCGAGGGCTTTGTGGTATATGTCAAAGAGGCGGCAGGCACAAAGCAGTTAAAGGAAATCCACGCTATGGCTTCGCCGAATCCGCTGTTTGATGAAAAGGGACTTGCACTTGCAGAGTACATCCGCGAAAGTACCTTGTGCACGTATATAGAGGCACTGCATCTTTTGATTCCGACCGGCGCAGGTGTGCGTCTGGAGACCTGGGTGCGTCTTGTAGGCGACGCGGATATAGCAGCATTGAAGGGCAAGCAACGCGAGGTTGCTGACCGCATTGCGGAAGAAGGCGACGAAATAGAGCTTGTGCGCCTGTTAACCTGCTTTGAAACAAATGTCCGTCCGGTTGTGACGGCGCTGGAGGAAAAAGGCATTGTAACGCTTGTGCAGGTGGAAGGCAGCACGATTAAAGAAAAAACTGTGCGCTTTGCACGGCTCTGTGTAGAGGCGGAAAACCTCTACGAAGTTGAAAATGAGCTGAAAAAACGCGCACCGGTACAGCACCGGATGCTGAATGTATTAAAATACAACGATGCTGTTGCAGTTTGCGATTTGGTTGCGATGACCGCGGCAAGCTACAACGCTGTCAATGCCTTGAAAAACAAAGGCTATATAGAATTTTTTGATAAGGTCATCCGCCGCACGGAGGCTGCTGCGGCGACAAAGGAAACGCCACCGGAGATGACAGAAGAGCAGCAAAGCGTGTATGACACAGTTTGTCAGACGTTGGATGCAAAAGAAACGAAGGAATTTTTGCTGCGCGGTGTAACTGGCAGCGGAAAAACAGAGGTGTATATGCGCCTCATTGAGCGCGTGATTGCGCGAGGGCAAGGTGCAATTGTGCTTGTGCCGGAAATTGCGCTTACACCGCTCATGACCGGGCGGTTTACGCGCCGCTTCGGTGATGCGGTAGCCATTTTACACAGCGGCTTATCGCTCGGTGAGCGATACGATGAATGGAAGCGCATTCGCGAGGGCAAGGTGCAGGTGGTTGTCGGTGCGCGCAGCGCGATTTTTGCACCGCTTTCGAACATCGGCATCATCATTTTGGATGAAGAGCATGAAAATGCATATAAATCCGAAACCGCGCCGCGTTATCATGCGCGCGATATTGCGCGATTTCGTGCCGGTCAGCATAATGCAGTTTGCATTTATGCTTCTGCAACACCGTTGGTGGAAAGCTACTACAAGGCGCTTAACGGACAGTATACGCTTTTGGAGATGCACAGCCGTTACAATCAAAGCGCGATGCCGCATGTTTACATCGTTGATATGCGTGAAGAGCTGCAAAACGGCAACCGCAGTATGTTTTCTGAAATGCTGCGCCATGAGTTGGTTTATAATATAGAGCACGAAGAGCAGACGATTCTGTTTTTGAACCGCCGCGGCTTTTCGACCTTTGTATCCTGCCGTGAGTGTGGTTATGTTGCCACGTGTCCGCACTGCAATATTTCACTGACGTATCACAGATATACGGATCGATTAACCTGCCACTACTGCGGTTACACACATGAAAATTATACCAAATGCCCGGAATGCGGCAGCAGCTACATCCGCTTTTTCGGCGCAGGTACGCAGAAGGTGGAGGAATCGCTTTTGCAGGAGTTTGAGGGCATCCGCGTGGTGCGTATGGATGTGGACACGACCTCGACCAAAGCGGCGCATCAAAAATTACTCGATCAATTTGAAAATGAGAAAGCGGATGTGCTTTTGGGTACGCAAATGGTATCAAAGGGCCTTGATTTTCATACAGTAACATTGGTTGGTGTGCTTGCGGCAGATACCGCATTGCATATCGACGATTACAGAAGCAGTGAACGCACATTTAACTTGATTACGCAGGTGGCAGGCCGCGCCGGGCGTGGTGATGCACCGGGCCGTGCAATTGTGCAGACCTATTCGCCGGAGCACTATGCCATCGTGCATGCGAAAAATCATGATTACAAGCATTTTTATGCAGATGAAATTGCTTTCCGCCGCGCAATGCGATATCCGCCGTTTTGCGAAATTGTCACTGTGCTTGTCAGCGGCACAAATGAAAACCTTGTGCGCAGGCACATTCGGGATCTGGCAAAGCATTTGCATCAGCGTTGTGATGAAGGCGACTGCGGTGCGGTGCAGATTTTAGGACCGGTACCCTCCGGCATTCCGAAAATCAAGGACAAATACCGCTATCGCATTGTTTTAAAATGCGAAAACGCCGAAAATATGAACGGCGTTCTGCGTGAACTGATTGACCTACATTTGAAAGATGTAAATAAAAAGCTTTTAAGCTTAATTATAGATAAAAATCCCAGCTCACTAATGTAAAAAGGGTAAATTTGGCGAATTGGTTCGTCAAAATTTAAGGATTGAGCTTGATATGAGGAGAGAAGAAAAATGGCAATTCGATTGATTAGAAAAGAGCCGGACGAGGTTTTGCGTAAAACCAGCCGTGAGGTTACGGCGTTTGATGACCGTCTGGCACAGCTTTTAGACGATATGTATGACACAATGTACGATGCAGGCGGCGTTGGTCTTGCAGCGGTGCAGGTGGGCATTTTAAAGCGCGCTGTTGTTGTAGATACGCGCGAAGAGGGCGAACGTTACGAGCTTGTTAATCCGAAGCTTGTCTACAAAAAAGGTGAGCGCGAGGTTACAGAAGGGTGCTTGAGTGTGCCGGGGGTAAGCGGTTATGTAAAGCGCCCGGAAAAAGTAATTGTACGTGCGCAGGACAGAACGGGCGAAACCTTTGAGGTGGAGGCAACCGGTCTTTTGGCGCAGGCATTCTGCCACGAGATTGAGCATTTAGACGGCGGCCTGTTTATCGACAAGGTAACAGAGTATATTGACGACTGAGAAAGGAAGCGGCGCAGTTGAAGATTCTTTTCATGGGAACAAGTGATTATGCGGTGGTTTGCCTCGAGGCACTTGCAAAAAGTGCACATGAGGTTGTTTCGGTGGTAAGTCAGCCGGATAAGCCGAAAAACAGAGGACATAAGCTTGCGCCGACACCGGTGCATGCGGCAGCGGATGCACTCGGACTTTTGGTGCATCAGCCGACTACGCTGAAGGATGAAGCATTTTTACCGGTGCTTGAAGCAGAACAGCCGGATTTGATTGTGGTTGTCGCTTATGGCAGAATTCTGCCGGCATACATTTTGGAATTCCCGAAATATGGCTGTATTAACGTGCACGGCTCGCTTTTGCCGAAATACCGCGGTGCGGCACCGATTCAGCGAGCAGTGCTGAATGGTGAAAAAATGACGGGCGTGACTACGATGTATATGGATGTCGGTCTGGACACAGGTGATATGATACTGAAAAAAGAAACGGCGATTGGCGAGGATGAAACCTCGGAAGAATTGTTTGAACGTTTGGCTGTATTGGGTGCAGAAACACTTTTAGAAACAGTAGATTTGATTGAGAAGGGCGTTGCACCACGCGAAAAGCAGGATGATACACAGAGCACATACGCTGCAATGATTGATAAGGCGCAGGCGGAAATTGACTGGACGTGTTCTGCGGCGGAAATCAAAAATCTTGTGCGTGGTATGAATTCGTGGCCGCTGGCTTACACATACTATAAGGGCAGTCGTATGAAAATCGGCAGCGTCAGCGTGCTTGATGGTGATTTTGCCGGCAAGCCGGGGCAGGTATTATATGCCAATCGTACGGACGGTTTGTGTATTTGCTGCGGTAGCGGTGCCGTTTTGGCAAAGACTGTGCAGTTTGAAGGCAAGAAGATGATGGATGCAAAGAGCTATCTTTTAGGCAATTCCATCGAAGAAAACGTAATTTTAGGAGAGTGAATGTGATGTTTAGCGGGTATTACAGTTCGTATATCTACGTTTTGATTCCGCTCGTTATTTCGATTTGGGCGAGCTCGAAGGTAAATTCTACCTTCAATCGCTATTCCAAGGTGTTTTCAGCGCGCAATTTAACGGCGGCGCAGGTGACACGTATGATTTTGGACAATGCCGGTTTAAGACATATCGGCATTGAACGTGTAAACGGCAATCTGACAGATCACTATGATCCGAAGGGCAATGTGATTCGCTTATCGGACACGGTGTACGATTCTACCTCGGTTGCAGCGATTGGCGTTGCGGCGCACGAGGCGGGACATGCACAACAGTACAGAGACGGCTATTTGCCGATCAAGATTCGTACGCTGCTGGTACCGATTGCGAACTTAGGCTCACAAATGGCGATGCCGTTGCTTATCTTGGGCTTGGTTTTAAGCTTTGCGGGTTTGGTGGACTTTGCGATTTGGCTTTATGTTGCTGTAGTGGCATTTTCACTTGTCACCCTTCCGGTGGAGTTTAATGCATCCTCACGCGCGATTAAAACGCTTGAAGCGTACGATATTTTATCCGACGAGGAAAACAAGTCTGCAAAGAAGGTGCTCTCTGCGGCGGCGATGACTTATGTGGCATCTACGCTTGCGGCGATTGGTACGCTTTTGCGCCTGCTTGCAATTTCCGGCAGGAGACGTGACTGATGGAACAGCGAAAATTATCGGATGCACGCTATGGTGCGTATAAAATTTTATATGCCGTATATGCAGAGAATGCGTATATCAATCTTGCGCTATCTGAGGTACTGTCCAAATTGCAGATGCGTGCGCAGGACAAGACACTTGCATCGGCAATTGCATACGGCTGTGTAAAATATCAAATCTATTTAGATTATATTATTGAAAAGTTTTCCAGTATAAAGCTTAAAAAGCTTTCCGTCAATGTTTTGGTGCTGCTTCGAATGGGCGTGTTTCAAATTATGAAGCTTGACCGTGTGCCGGACAGCGCCGCGGTGGATGAGTGTGTCCGCCTGGCGGGCAAGCTTGCGTATAAATCCAAAGGGTTTGTCAATGGCGTACTGCGCAGTGTGGTACGCGAAAAGGAAAAGATTTGTTTGCCGGAAGCGGCAGATGCACGTTTGAGCGTGCAGTATTCTTTTCCGCTTTCCTTGGTGCAGCATTGGATTGCTATTTATGGAGAAAAGCGTGCAGAGACATTGATGGAGGCACTGTGTACAGCGCCACAGATGCATGTGCGTGTAAATACGCTGAAAGCATCTGTTGAGACTGTGCGTACATCGCTTGAAGAAGCCGGGGCTATAGTTGAAAACGGCAAATTTGATGACGCGCTTGTTTTAAGTGGTGCAGAGCTTACGGCGCTGGATGCCTATAAAAACGGTTGGATTACGGCACAGGGTGCCGGTTCAATGACGGCGGTGCGTGCTTTGGATGCAAAGCGCGGTATGACGGTGCTGGATATGTGTGCGGCGCCGGGCGGCAAGAGCGTATATATTGCACAGCGCGCAGAAAATCAATGCAAATTGCAAGCGTTTGATGTGCACGAACATAAATTAGAGCTGATTGACCAGACCGCGGCGCGTATGGGGATGATGTGTATTACTTCCAAATGTGCAGATGCATCCGTGCCGATGGAAATACTCTGCGACAGCGCAGACCGCGTGTTGGTGGATGCGCCTTGCTCCGGTCTTGGCATTATCGGCAAAAAGCCGGATATTAAGTATGCGTGGAGCGCTGAAAAAGAAGACGCGCTTGCGCAGCTGCAGTTGAAAATTTTAAATACCTGCAAGGCGTATGTGAAACGTGGCGGTATTTTGGTATACAGCACCTGTACAATTGGTGAAAAAGAAAATTTGGGCGTTGTACGCGCCTTTTTAAAGGAAAATCCTGACTTCGTGCTTTGCGATATGGCAGATGCACTGCCAAGTGGCGTGACGAAAGACAGCGCACGGGAAGGCTATGCTGAATTTTTTCCGGACACAGATGGCATAGATGGATTTTTTGTTTGCAAAATGATGAGGAATTGATATGGAAAAGGTCGATTTAAGAAGTCTTACATATACACAGTTGGAAGAATTGGTCATACGTGCGGGCGAGAAGAAGTTTCGTGCCTCGCAGGTGTTTTCCTGGCTACACGAAAAGGGCGTTTCTTCTATTGAGGAAATGACAAACCTATCCAAGGCTTTTCGGGAGACACTTTCACAGCTTGCCACAATTGCGCGCGTAGACATTATGGAAAAGTATGTTTCCAAAAAGGACGGCACAGTGAAATATCTGATGCGTCTTACAGACGGCGAATGTATCGAAACGGTTGTGATGCAGTACCATCATGGGTTGACGATTTGTATTTCTTCGCAGGTAGGCTGCCGTATGGGTTGCCGTTTTTGCGCATCTACACTCGGCGGCAAAAAGCGCGATTTGCTTGCGGGGGAAATGCTCGGTCAAATTCTCAGCGCACAGGCAGATATCGGTAAGCGCATCTCCAACATTGTGATGATGGGGATCGGTGAGCCACTCGATAATTTTGACAATGTGCGCACTTTTTTGGAATTGGTAAACGATGAACGCGGCTTAAATATCGGTTATCGCCACATTTCGCTCTCGACTTGCGGTTTGGTGCACGGAATTGCGAAGCTGGCGGAGATGAATATACCGATTACGCTTTCGATTTCACTGCATGCACCGAATGATGCGATTCGAACGGGCATGATGCCGGTCAACAAGGCACACAATATTGAAACGCTTTTAAAGGCGTGCCGCGATTATCAGCGCGTAACCGGCAGACGTATTTCATTTGAATATGCAATGTGTGACGGCGTAAATGACAGTGCAGAAAATGCATTAGAGCTTGCAAAGCGGCTTTCGGGTATGCTTTGCCATGTGAACTTAATCCCGGTCAATAATGTTAAGGAACGTAATTACAGAAAGAGCAAGAAAGAAACGATTGAAAAGTTTATTGAGATATTAGCGAAAAACGGCATCACGGCAACCGTGCGCCGTGAGCTTGGCAGTGACATCAGTGCTTCCTGCGGACAGCTGAGACAGAAAACGCTGGAGGCGTGAGGATTTGGATTGTAATTAAGAGGTGAGTGCAAATGGAATTTGTGTCCAGAACCGATGTGGGGAAAATCAGAGAAGAGAATCAGGACAGTGCCTGTGCTTTTGTGCATAACGGATTTTTAATCGGTATTGTTGCAGATGGTATGGGCGGTCATAACGGCGGTGCACAGGCAAGCAAAATGGCGGTAGACTGTGTGAAGGCGTATCTTTTGGAACAGCTTTGTATCGATGATGATGCGGATGCGGTTATAAAGTATTTGCATGGGGCATATGCGCAGGCGACAGAAATGATTTTTGCGCGCGCGCAAAAAGAGACGGAGCTGCGCGGTATGGGCACAACACTTACGGTTGCACTTTTACGTGACGGCAAGGCGATTGTATCCAATATTGGCGACAGTCGTGCCTATTTGTTTGACGGAGAGCTTAAGCAGCTTACGGTGGACCAAACGTGGGTGCAGCATTTGATTGAC
The DNA here is from genome assembly GCA_017411585.1 of Clostridia bacterium. Taxonomy (GTDB): domain Bacteria; phylum Bacillota; class Clostridia; order UBA1381; family UMGS1253; genus RGIG2041. Next base: position 16,690 of record JAFQPV010000080.1, read on the forward strand.
AGTGGAGAGATTACACGCGAACAAGCCAAAACACATCCGCACAGACATGTGATTTTAAAGGCAGTTGGTACAGAGGCAGAAGTTGTTCCCGAGATTTATACAGCAGATGTGACGGGGAAAACTATACTGCTTTGCTCGGACGGTTTGTCCGGCGAGGTGGAGGATGTACAGCTTAAGGAAATCTTGGGTATGCAAAAGGATTTGGCACAGACAGCAGATATTATGATTTCTTGTGCAAATGCAGTTGGCGGCGAGGACAATATCACCGTAGTTCTGCTTTGTGAAAAAAGTAAGCGGAACTATACAGTGAAAGGGTGAAAAAGCATGGAAGGTTATATTGCAATCGGAACGATTCTAAACGGTCGTTATGAGATAACTGAAAAAATCGGCAGCGGCGGTATGGCACATGTATACAAGGCGCATTGTCATGTTTTAAACCGTAATGTTGCTATTAAAGTTTTGCGCGATGAGTATATCGGTGATGAAACATTTTCGCGTCGCTTTATCACGGAGGCACAAGCCGCCGCAGCATTAAGCCATGGCAATATTATGTCTGTTTTTGACGTTTGCAGTGAGGGAAGACTGCATTATATTGTTATGGAGCTGATTGAAGGCATTACTTTAAAGGAATATATCGATGCAAACGGTCCGCTGCCGTGGGAGACAGCGGTGAATTTTGAATTGCAGATTTGTGCGGCATTGGAGTGTGCGCATAAAAACGGTGTAATTCATCAAGATATTAAGCCGCATAATATTCTTCTTACACCGGAAGGTGTGTTGAAGGTAACGGATTTTGGTATTGCGCATGTAGCGAATGCATCGACGATTGTTGCCGGAGAGGCGGACGGTGTATTCGGTTCGGTGCATTACTGCTCGCCGGAGCAGGCGCGCGGCGGCTATACGGATGCTAAAACGGATATTTACTCTGCCGGCGTGGTTTTATATGAAATGTTGACCGGACGTGTGCCGTTCGATGCACAGACACCGGTTGCGGTAGCGCTTATGCATATGCAGGAGGATGCAATTGCACCGACGGTCTTGAATCCGGATATTCCGCGTGATTTAGAAATGGTTGTATGGAATGCGATGCGCCGCGAAAAGCATTACCGTTATCCATCAGCAACGGATATGATTCGGGATTTAAATTATGTATTGGAAGGTATTCGTGTATATCCGGTCGGTGCACAGGAAGAAGAGGCGCCGCGCCGCAGAAAGAGCGCAGACAAGGATAAAAAGAAAAAGAAAAAGCCGGAGGAAAAAGGCGGCAAGGGCGATTTTTGGATTGTGCTGGGTTCTGTTTTTTGCGCATTATTGCTCATCGGCGGTGTTTTCGGTTTGTATCTTTCCACAGGTGGTCAGTTTAATGAAGTAAAGGTACCGAAGGTGGTTGAGCTGCCGCGCGACGATGCGGAAATGCTTTTGGAAGAAAGCAAGCTGAAAATGCAGATTGAAGAAATTGTGTATGACACAAAGTACGAGTCGGGTGTTATTGTAGCACAGGTACCGATTGAAGGAAAAACCGTACAAAAGGGGTACACCGTTAAAGTTACCATAAGCGGCGGCTCTGAAGCATTAAAGGTGCCGAATGTTGTAAACATGGATGCCCAGGATGCAATTGAAGAACTGGAGGAAGCTGGTTTTAAGGTAAATCACCGCTCGCAGTACAGCGCAGATTTGCCGAAGGATGTTGTTGTGCGGCAAACGCCGGCAGGCGGCAGTGACGGTGTGAAGGGCGATACGGTAATTATTTATGTCAACGACCGCGGTAACGACACGGCTGTACCGAGTGTCATTGGTATGACTACGGCAAGTGCAAGGGTGCTGCTTGAAGAAAAGGGGTTTGTTATCGGAAACATCAGCGAAGAAAAGTCCGCTGCACCGAGCGGGACGGTCATTCGTCAGGTGCCGGCCGCTGATGCAGATGCAGCGCCGGGAAGCAGTATTAGTCTTGTGGTTAGTGCCGGTGTGCTTGAAGGTGGGACTACAGCAAATCCACAGACACCGACGGATGAGAATGCAGTCGTATCCGGCGGGATTGAAACCGGGACAAAAACCGTGACCTTGTCTGTGCCGCAGGAAAAGGCGGAGACACAAATCCGTGTACTGGCAAATGGTAAGGAAATCCATAATGCGCTGCACCACAGAAGTGAAGTGAACTTCAATGTTCAGGTGAGCGGTAAGGGAACTGTAGTTTTAGAAATTTTGCATGACGGTGCACCGAAGAGTGTAATGAATATTAAAATGTAAGTAGAGCTGTGCGGGGGTTCTTATGGCGGATGGCGTAATTGTAAAGGGAATAGGCGGATTTTATTATGTGCAGACCCAAGAGGCTGTGGTGGAATGTAAAGCGCGCGGTGTTTTTCGAAAAGAGGGACAAACGCCCGTGGTTGGTGACCGTGTGCGCATTGCAGAAAAAAACGGCAAGGGCAGCATCGAGGAAATCTATCCGCGTAAGAACATGTTGATTCGTCCGGCAGTTTCGAATATTGATCAGCTGGTGGTTACGGTTGCATTGACCGATCCTGCCCCGAATTTGTTTTTGGTGGACTGTTTTTTGCTGCTTGGCGCGTATACCGATATTGATACGGTATTGTGCTTTAATAAAATGGATTTAACGCAGGATGTATCGGTGGCAGAAATCTATAAGGCAGCAGGTTATGAAACCATTTTGACCAGTGTGCAAACCGGTGAAGGTGTGGATGCGCTCAAAGCGCGCCTGCAAAATAAGACGAGTGCATTTGCCGGGAATTCCGGCGTCGGGAAATCGAGTATTTTAAATGCGCTCGGCATTTCAGGTGAGATGGAGACGGGCAGTATCAGTGATAAAATCAAACGTGGCAGACATACAACGCGCCATGTCGAGCTTTTGCAGCTTGCCGGCGGAGGTTTTGTGTTTGACACACCGGGGTTTTCGAGCTTCGAAACACCGCAGATTCCGGCAGAGGAGCTTGCGGGCTGTTTTCGCGAGTTCGCACCTTATTTGGATGGGTGTCGTTTTCGCGGATGTGCACACGTGCACGAGCCGGATTGCGCCGTAAAGCAGGCGCTGGCGGACGGAAAAATCTCCGAAAGCCGGTATCAAAGCTATTGTACGCTTTATGAGGAACGCAAAGCCGTAAAGGCATGGCAAAAATAATATATAATTATAGAAGAAACAGGAGTGAAAAATTATGGTAAAAATTGCACCATCAATTCTGGCAGCGGATTTTTCGCATTTGGGTGAGGATGTGCTTGCTGCGGTGCGCGGCGGCGCGAAGTATATGCATATTGACGTAATGGACGGTGCGTTTGTGCCGAATATGTCCATTGGTCCGTGTGTAATTCAGAGTCTCAGACCGGTAACGGACGCGGTATTTGACGTACATCTGATGATTGACCGTCCGGAGCGCTACGTAGAAGATTTTGCAAAAGCCGGCGCAGATATTATTACTGTACATATTGAAGCAACACAGGATTTGGATGCATGCATTGATAAAATCAAGGCACTTGGCGTAAAGGCAGGTGTTTCCATTAAGCCGGCGACTCCGGTGGAAGCGATTGCACCATACTTAGATAAGCTGGATATGGTATTGGTCATGTCAGTTGAGCCGGGCTTCGGCGGACAGAAGTATATGCCGAGTGCGGAGGAGAAACTTAGAAAGTTGAAGGCGCTTGCACCGGAAGGTATGGATATCTCCGTGGACGGGGGCATCAATTTGGAAAATATCACTCGTGTCGTGGAAAACGGCGCAAATACCGTTGTTGCCGGCAGTGCGATTTTCGGTCAGCCGGATATTGAGGCAACGACGAGAAAATTTGTGGAGACGGCAAATCAATGAAAAAGTGCAACATATTGTGCGGTGGCGTGGTAGAGGATATTGCGCAGACTGCCGCACGTATAGATAAAGAGGCGTATACCATTTGTGCAGACAGCGGTTATGCTTATGCGGCGAAGCTCGGCTTACGTGCAGATGCTGTATTGGGCGATTTTGATTCCTATGCGCTGGAGCAGGTGCAGGAGAAAAACGTTACGGTTTTTCCGGCGCGCAAGGATTACACGGATAGTGAGATTGCTGTTATGTATGCGCTGGAGCAGGGGTATACGGATATAACGCTTATCGGTGCGCTTGGCGGCAGAATTGACCATGCACTTGGTAATGTGCATTTGCTGCGTTACATTGCACAGGCTGGTGTGCAGGGAAGCATTGTGGACGGCGCAACACAGATGTGGTATGAAACGAAAGGGCGATGCGTACAGGGGAAACCGGGAGATATACTTTCGGTCATTCCACTTTCACAAAATGGAAGTTATACAACGCGCGGTTTGGAGTATGCATTGACGGCGCAGCCGATGCCTTTAACCGGTATCAGCAACGTATTTACGGCGTATGAAGCAGAAATTACTGCGCAGAATGCAACGTTTTTGCTGATTCATATAATTCAATAGTAGAAAAGGGAAAAAGCACCCACAATATTTTGTGGGTGCTTTTTTGATGCTTTGGGCGAAGTGCACAAAAATAAAAAACTATTTTGTTCAAAGTAACGAAATTTTCATGAAAATCCGAAAAAACGTAAAAAACCTTTAAAAAACTCTTGAAAAAACTGTAATAATCGTGTAAAATTTCATTACAGGGGTAAAAAGTGTTAAAAAGTGTTTAGAAGTGGAAAGAAAATGACGCTTTTGTGGTAAAAACACCCGAATTCGGACCGGAAAAGTGGTGAGAGCTTTGTTCATAGGTGAATACAGTCACAATATAGACGCGAAGGGCAGAATGAGTATGCCTTCTAAGTTCCGCCGCGATGAGGCGGGTGAAATCTTTTATGTGACGCGCGGCACGGAGAAGTGCTTGTTTGTATATTCCCGTGAGGAATGGGCAAAGTTCGAGGAAAAGCTTTCCGCGCTTCCGATTACAACCAACCCGCAAGCAAGTGCATTTGCCAGATTCTTTCTCTCCGGTGCGGTAGAGTGCGAAGTGGACAAGCTCGGCAGAATCAACATTCCGGCTTACCTTCGCGAATATGCCGGCATCACCAAGGATGTAAAGGTTATCGGCGTGCGCAGCCGTGTGGAAATCTGGGATGCAGAACAGTGGAGCCGTTATCAGGCAGAGGCGATTAACCTTGAAAATGTGATGGCGAATATGAGCTCCATTGGTATGGATTTCTAATCCGGGTGGTGAGCAAATGAATTTTCATCATGTGCCGGTATTGTTTGAAGAATGCTTAAACGGTCTTGCAATTCGCGAAAATGGTATCTATGTAGATGGGACACTCGGCGGTGCAGGGCACAGCAGTGCGATTGCACAGAGACTTCGCGGCGGCAGATTGATTGGTATTGACCGCGATGCAAACGCAATCGAAGCGGCAAGCAAACGCTTAGAACCCTATGCAGACCGTGTGACGATTGTTAAAAATAATTTTTCTAATATAAAGCAGGTGCTTTCCGACCTGCAGATTGACAAAATAGACGGTGCGCTGTTGGATTTGGGCGTTTCCTCGCATCAGTTAGATGAGCCGGAACGCGGATTTTCCTATATGCACGATGCACCGCTCGATATGCGCATGGACCGTCAGGCACAAAAAAGCGCATACGACGTCGTAAACGGATACAGCGAAGAAGAGCTTGCGAGAATTATCCGCACATACGGCGAAGAAAATTGGGCAAAGCGCATAGCTGCGTTTATTGCAAAGCGACGGGCAATGAACCCGGTCCGTACAACCGGTGAGCTTGTCGGCATAATAAAGGATGCCATCCCTGCCGGCGCAAGGCAGGAGGGCGGTCATCCGGCGAAACGCACATTTCAGGCGATTCGCATTGAAGTGAACGGCGAACTTGAAATATTAAAGGATGCCGTAAACGATTTTACAGAGGTCTTAAAACCGGGCGGAAGGCTGTGTATCATCACCTTCCATTCGTTGGAGGACAGAATCATCAAGGACGCTTTTTCGGCTTTGGCACAGGGGTGTACGTGCCCGAGAGAATTTCCGGTTTGCGTCTGTGGTAAACAACCGAAGGTAAAAATCATCACAAGAAAGCCGATTGTGGCTTCGCAGCAAGAGTTAGACGAAAATACACGCGCAAAAAGTGCAAAGCTGCGCATTGCAGAAGTTTTGTAGAGAGGGACAAAACGGAGGGGAAAAACAGTGAGAACAAGTGGTAATTTGGCGCTCAATCCTGCATACAGACCGGCGTATCAGCCGTCGCAGACCAATTTAAGAAAAAAGGCAGATGTGTCTGCACCGCGCTATGCAAAGGCAAAGAAGAAATCAAACTTGTTTGTTGCATTGGTTTATGTGGCTGTAATCTTTGCGATTGCGCTTTGTTTGGTGACCCGTGAGGTGCGTTTGTACGAAAAGAGCAATCAGGTAAACGCACTGCAAAATCAGCTTGAGGATGCAGAGGCTGCGACAAAGCAGGCAATGGTTGCTGCAGAGCAGGCAATTGACTTAGACACCATCGAGACCAATGCGATGACAAAATACGGTATGAGCAAGCCGCAGCAAAATCAGACAATTTACATCAACGTCCGTCAGGGTGATTATGTGGAAAAAACAGCGGACAAGCATGTCGGCGAAAATATTTATGATGGTATCAGCGCAGTGTTTGGTATATTTGGAATTCGATAAGCTTATATATGATAATGGCAAATCAATCTTGATGTTAGCCGCATATTCAGAGATAAAAAGGTTAAGGGCGATTTGAAGCAATCAAAGTTCTTAGCCTTTCTTTTTTCATTGTTGGGCGTGTGGGAGGCGCTTAGGTAAGATGGCGAAACGTAAAAAGTTTGGCGTAAAAAACAGAATACTCATTTGCACGCTCATAGCCGCATTGCTTATGAGCGCGCTTGGCGTTCGTATAGCATGGTTACAGACAGTAGACAGCGAATGGCTTGCAAAGGAAGCAACCTTGCAGCAGACGCGCGATAAGACCATTACCTCGCGCCGCGGCACGATTTATGACAGAAACGGCAAGGAGCTTGCGGTCAGTGCGTCGGTTGAGCTTGTCAGCGTGTCGCCGGCACAAATCAAAAAAGAGGATGGCGCCGAGATTGTTGCACAAAAGCTTGCGGAAATCCTGGATTTGGAGTATGAGGACGTCTATGCAAAGGTAACGAAGAATTCTTCGTATGAAACGATAAAGCGCAAGGTGGAAAAAGCGCAGACCGATCAGATTCGTGCGCTCAAAAGTGCGGAGGAAACGGAGGATTACTTCTCCGGCGTGTATTTGGAAGAGGATACAAAGCGATATTATCCATTTGGTAATTTTGCGTCGCACGTGCTCGGCTTTACGGGAACGGACAATCAGGGACTTTACGGTGTAGAGGCAGCGCTGGATGACGAACTTTCGGGCGTTGCCGGCAGAATTATTTCGGTAAAAAATGCGGCAGGTACGGATATGCCGTTTAAATACGAGCAAAAATACGATTCGCAGGACGGTATGAATGTCACCTTAACCATCGATGAAACCATTCAGCATTTTGCGGAAAAATACTTACAGCAGGCAGTGGAAGAAAACAAACCGGCACAGGGTGCTTTTGCAATTGTGATGGCACCGAAAACGGGTGAAGTCTATGCGATGACCACCAAGCCGGATTATGACTTAAATGAGCCGTTTTTGATTTTGTCTGAGGAAAATGAAAAGGCGATTGAGGCAGAAACAGATGCGGTAAAGAAAAATGATTTGCGCTCCTCTATACTTGCACAGCAATGGCGCAATAAGGCCGTCAGTGATACGTACGAGCCGGGATCGGTATTTAAAATTCTGACAGCGGCAATGGCGCTTGAGGAAGGTGTGGCAACCATACACGATACGTTTGACTGCCCGGGCTATACTATGGTTGGCAGTACACGCATCAACTGCTGGAAAACGCAGGGACACGGACACGAAAACTTTAAAGAAGGTCTGCAAAATTCCTGCAACCCGGTGTTTTTGGTGTTGGGTAAGCGACTCGGCCGTGAGGCGTTCTTTAAGTATTTTACAAACTTCGGTCTTACACGTCCGACAGGCATTGAACTGGGCAGCGAGGGCGAAAGTGTTTACTATACAGCAAATTATTTGAATGAAACAGAGCTTGCTACCAGTGCATTCGGACAGAGCTTCCAGGTTACGCCGATGCAGCTGATTACGGCGATTTCGGCAATCGTCAACGGCGGTAACTTGATGCGTCCGTACGTTGTGAAATCGTATTCAGACAGCGAGGGCACGGTTGTGAAGTCATTTGAGCCGGAGCTGATTCGCCAAGTGGTTTCGGAGGAAACCAGTGCAATTATGCGCGACTTTACCGAGGGCGTTGTTGCTCACGGTACTGGTAAAAGTGCACAGATTAAGGGCTATGCCATCGGCGGTAAAACCGGTACTTCGGAAAAACGTCCGCGTAATGAAAATAAATATGTTGCTTCCTTTATCGGTATGGCGCCGGCAAATGACCCGGAGCTGATTTGTTTGGTGGCAATTGACGAGCCGACCGGTGAGTTGTATCAGGGTAGCCAGATTGCAGCACCGGTGGTTAGAAACATTTTGGAAGATACGCTTGCCTATATGGGCATTGAAAAGCATTTTGACGGCACAGAGGATATAAGTCAGCAATCGGTGCCGGAGGTGCGTAATATGAAGGTAATGGAGGCTGCCGAGGCGGTTACGGCACTTGGTTTTGGCTATAAAGTTATCGGCGAAGGCGAAGTTGTTGATGAGCAGCTGCCGAAGCCGGGCGCAACTCTTGCCAAGGGCTCGACGGTGCTTTTGTATACAACCGGCAGTGTGATTGAGCAGGTCACCGTGCCTGACTTTACAGGTCAGACGATGGATAGTGTACGTACGCAGCTGCAGGAGCTCGGTCTCAATTTAGAGATTTTGGGCTCGACGGATGCGGGCTGTCTTGTCCAAAAGCAGGAGCCTGCGGGCGGCACAAGTGTAAATCCTGCAACGACGGTTCGTGTAGAGTTTATCTATATGGCGGGCGACTAATTGCAATTAAAAAGATTTGACATAAGAAGGTGTGGTGTAAGACATGAAATTATCCACTTTATTACAAGCGGTAAATATTGTTGGCGGCAATACAGATGTTGAGGTGCGCAATATTGCGTACGATTCGCGCAAAGTCGAAGCCGGTGATGTGTTTGTATGCATCAAGGGCTACGCAACAGACGGGCATACCTATGTGCAAAAAGCGATTGAAAACGGTGCCGCTGCCATTGTGGCACAAGACCCGATTACGGCAGAGGTTCCGGTCGTTTATGTACAGGATACGCGTCTTGCACTTGCACAAATGTCGAAGGTCTACTATGACAGACCGGACGAAAAAATGAAAATCATCGGCGTAACGGGCACAAACGGCAAGACAACCGTTACGTATCTGATTAAGCATATTTTAGAGCAGAACGGTGCAAAAGTAGGCTTGATTGGAACGAATCAGAATATGATTGGTGCGCAGGTTATAGAAACAGAGCGAACAACGCCGGAATCAAAGGAGCTTTATGCCATGTTTGCCGATATG
>JAFQPV010000081.1 GCA_017411585.1 Clostridia bacterium
CAAATCTAAAGAAGCTTTAATGAAAGGTAAGGGATGAACGATGACAGATTTGAATTTAACAATGCTTACGGACTTTTATGAGTTTACGATGGCAAACGGCTATTTTGAGCATGGTTTTCAGGATCGCATCGCGTACTTTGATATGTTTTACAGAAAAGTACCGGATGATGGCGGCTATGCAATTATGGTCGGTGTAGAGCAGCTTATCTCTTATTTTAAGCAGCTCAAGTTCGATGGTGAGGATATTACATACCTCAGAGGCAAAGGCATTTTCAGCGAAGGTTTTTTAGAGTATTTGAAGAATTTTAAATTTGAGTGCGATGTATGGGCAATTGAGGAAGGCATGCCGATTTTCCCGGGCGAGCCGATTGTCAGCATCAAAGGTCCGATTATCCAGGCGCAGTTTATTGAAACAATGATTTTACTTACAGTAAATCATCAGAGCCTGATTGCGACAAAGGCAAACCGCATTGTGCGTGCTGCAGAGGGCAGAGCGGTTATGGAGTTTGGCTCCAGACGTGCGCAGGGTTACCATGCGGCGATTATGGGCGCAAGAGCTGCATATATTGGCGGCTGCTGCGGTACGGCATGCGCAATTGCCGAGCGCGATCACGGCGTGCCGGCGCTTGGTACAATGGCACACAGTTGGGTACAGTTGTTTGATTCGGAATATGAGGCATTTAAGGCATATGCGCAAACATATCCTGAAAGCTGCACACTTTTGGTAGACACATACAATGTCTTAAAAAGCGGTGTTCCGAATGCAATTAAGGTGTTTAACGAGGTGCTTGTGCCGAATGGTTACAGACCGAAGGGCGTGAGAATTGACAGCGGCGATATCACATATCTTTCAAAGAAAGTACGTAAAATGCTCGATGAAGCCGGATTTGAGGATTGTGGCATCGTGGTGTCGAATTCTCTGGATGAATACATCATTCGCGATACACTGATGCAGGGCGCGAAGATTGACTCCTTTGGTGTCGGCGAGCGACTGATTACATCGCGCTCCGAGCCTGTATTCGGCGGCGTGTATAAAATCGTTGCCGTTGAAGATAAGGACGGCAATCCAATTCCGAAAATTAAACTGAGTGAAAATGTAGCGAAGATTACAACACCGTGCTTTAAACAGGTATACCGCCTTTTTGCTAAGGATACCGGCAAGGCGATTGCGGATGTATTAACACTGCACGATGAAGTGATTGACGATACAAAGCCGTATGAAATTTTTGATCCGGAGCATATCTGGAAGAGAAAAACGATTGAAAATTTCGAAGCAAGACCGATTTTAAAGCAAATATTCAAAAATGGCGAGTGTATTTACGAATCCAAGCCGCTTGATGAAATTAAGGCTTTCTGTGCAGAGCAAGTGGATGCTTTGTGGGACGAGGTAAAGCGCTTTGAAAACCCGCACAAGTATTATGTCGATTTGTCACAGTCGCTTTGGGATATTAAAAATGAGCTTTTGAAGAAGTATTCGAAATAAACCGGAGGGAAACCATGGCACTTTATACAATTTCCGATTTGCATCTGCCGCTCGGCGTGGATAAGCCGATGGATGTGTTCGGAAAGTCCTGGGAAAATTATGTATACCGCTTGGAAGAAAACTGGCGTGCGAAAATTAGTGCGGCAGACTGCGTTGTGTTACCGGGTGACTTTTGCTGGGCAATCAATTTAGAGGAAGCTAAAAAGGATTTTGAGTTTTTAAACGCACTTCCGGGTATAAAGGTGCTTTTAAAGGGCAATCATGATTACTGGTGGGATACATTGTCAAAGGTGGAAAATTTTATGACCGCCTGTGGGTATCGTGATATGCACTTCGTGCAAAACAACTGCTTTGTATATGAAAATACGGCCGTTTGCGGTACGCGCTTTTGGCAAAGTCCGACCTTTGAGCATCTGTCTGCGCATGACATGAAAATCTATCAGCGTGAGCTGGGGAGAGTGGAGCTCTCTCTGCAGGCGGCACAAAAGACCGAGCTTAAGGATATCGTACTGTTTGTGCACTATCCACCGATTTTAAACGGCAATGCAGATGCAGCGTTTTTATCGCTGGTGCAAAAGTATGGTGTACGTGATGTATATTATGGACATTTGCACAGTGTGCCGCACACTTTTGAACGTATACAGACGTTTGAAGACGTAAATTTTCACTTGGTTTCGTGCAATTGCATTGGTTTTGACCCCGTTTTGGTTCGAAAATGACCTGGAAATGAACTTTTTTAGAACAAATTAACAAAAACACTTGCAAAATTTTATACATATGTTATAATATGTTATTGTCTGCAAGTTTGATAAATTTCAGACGAAATTAAGACTTTTTTCGTCAAACTGGAGGAAGTAAAGAATGAGTGTAAAGGTAGAAAAAACAGAGAAAAACATTGTAAACCTTGAGTTCGAGGTTTCAGCAGAGGCTTTTGAGGCTGCTATGCAGAAGGCTTACATAAAGAATGTAAAGAGCTTCAATATCCCGGGTTTCAGAAAGGGTAAGGCACCGAGAAAGATTATTGAGAAGATGTATTCTCCTGCTGTATTTTATGATGATGCAATCAACTTTGTTTTTCCGGAGGCTTATGAAAATGCAATTCAGGAGGCAGGTGTTGAGCCGGTTGACCGTCCTGAGGTCGATATAAAGCAGTTCCCGGAAGAGGGCAAAAACCTGATTCTGACAGCAAAGGTTACCGTTAAGCCGGAAGTAACCTTAGGCAAGATTGATAAAATCACGGTTGAAGCACCGTCCTATCCGGTTGCAAAGAAGGATGTAGATGCTGAAATCGAGAGAATGCGTGCACAGAATGCTCGTATTGTTCCGGTTGAAGATCGTGCAAGTCAGCTTGGCGATACCGTTGTAATCGACTACGAAGGTTTCTGCGATGGTGTTGCATTTGACGGTGGTAAGGCTGAAGGTCACAGCTTAGAGCTGGGCTCCGGTCAGTTTATCCCGGGCTTTGAAGATCAGCTTGTTGGCAAAAAGCCGGAAGAAGATGTTGAAGTAAAGGTAACTTTCCCGAAGGAGTATCATGCAGAAAATCTTGCAGGCAAGGATGCAACCTTTAAGGTAAAGGTGCATGAAATTAAGGCAAAAGAGCTTCCGGAACTCGATGATGAGTTTGCAAAGGATGTAAGCGAATTTGAGACACTCAAGGAGCTGCGCGACGACATCAACAAGAAGCTCAAGGATTCCGCTGCACAGCGCGAAAAGCAGGAGCTTGAAAACAATGCGATTGACTTCGTTATCTCGAAGATGAAGGCCGAGATTCCGGAAGTTATGTATGAAAACAGAATTGATGACATGGTAAGAGATTTTGATATGCGTTTGTCTTACCAGGGCATGAACGTTGAAAAATATCTGCAGTTCAGCGGTATGGATATGGCTGCTTTCCGCGCTCAGTTCAAGGACCAGGCTGTAAAGCAGGTACAGGGTATGCTCGCATTAGAAGCTGTTGCTAAGAAGCAGAAGATTGAAGCAACGGATGCTGATGTTGATGCTGAATATGCAAAGCTTGCCGAGCAGTACAAGATGGAAGTTGACCAGATTAAGACTTATATCTTAGCTGATGACTTAAAGAAGGATGTTGTTACAAACAAGACCATCGAGTACTTACTTTCTATCGTAGAAGCAAAGCCGGCTGCGAAGAAGACAGCAACAAAGAAGACAGCTGCAAAGGCAGATGCAGAGGAAAAACCGGCTGCAAAGAAGACGACTACGAAGAAGACCACAACAAAGAAGGCTGACGGCGAAGAAAAGCCGGCTGCAAAGAAAACAACAACAAAGAAGACCACAACAAAGAAAGCAGCAGAAAAAGCAGAGTAATTTAAGTTTAATAAAATAATCAGAACAGGAGTGATATGTGTGAATATGAGTTTAGTACCTACCGTTATTGAAC
>JAFQPV010000082.1 GCA_017411585.1 Clostridia bacterium
GGCACCGTCGGAGTCTGCAAGCTATGTGCTATTAAAAGAACAGCTTTTGGAGGTGCTTAGCACACTGACACCGCGCGAAGAAAAGGTGTTAAAGCTCCGCTTCGGTTTGGAGGACGGCAGAGCAAGAACACTTGAAGAAGTGGGTAAGCGTTTTGACGTAACACGTGAGCGTATCCGTCAGATTGAAGCAAAGGCACTCCGTAAGCTGCGCCATCCGAGCAGAAGTAAGAAATTAAAGGATTATTTGGATTAAACATTATACAACAAAAAGCGAAGTTCGAGCTTGAGCTTCGCTTTTTGGTTTTCTGCATCTTTTTGTAAAAAGCTTGATACAATAGCCTTTTTTATTAAAATAATTATAAAAAAGGCTAGAGAATTATTTTGTCCAAATGTCGTTTTTGTCAATTTCCGTAAGTGACATTCGAACATTTACAGTTTATGGGGGATTGTGTTATAATGATAAATAAGAGGTGATATTATGAAAAAAATAGTTGCAGTGTTTTTGTGTATGTGCATGCTCGCATCTATGACGACGGCATTTGCCGCTAAGCAGAACGAGGATACGCGAAATGTTTTGTTTGAAGATAATTTTGAAAGCTACGCTGACGGTACGGATTTGCCGGCAAAGACAGGCGTGCTCGAACAGTGGTCGCTGCGCAAGAAATCGACGACCTCTACGACAAATGTCGTGCAGGAATCGGCGGGGAACAAGGCGGTTTGCCTAACCAATTCCGCAGAAACAGAAGGCGGGCCTCGTATAGAAAAGCATTTCTATCTTTCGCAGGCGAGCAATATCCGTGTGGAATTCCGCGTGAAAACTGCCGGAACATCCGTGAATTTTACTGCACAAATGCCCGACGGTAATACAAAGCTTGCCAACAAGGTGCTTTCGGAGGGTGAATGGGCATCTTATCGCATTGATATGAATTTTAAAACAGACACCTTTGATGTTTATGTGGATGACTTATTGTCGGAAAGCGGAAAATCGTTTACCTCGACTGACCGCAGTGAGATTAAATTCGTATTTACGGCATATGTTTCTTCGGGACAAGCCGTATATATCGATGATGTAAGATTTTCAACGACCGATACACTGGATTTAGATTATGTTGGCAACGGACAGGTGCCGTTTCGCACAAACGAGGAAATTATGGCACCGTTTGGCAAGGAAAAGGCACCGAAGGTAGACTTGCCTGAGAAGAGCTATCTGTTGTTTGAGTACGACGGCTTGTATAACGGACCGAATACGGTAGGCTTTGGCTCGGATGCAACGTGGTCTTCCAAAGCAGCGGCAGATTATGTGCATGCTGCGGTGATTGACGGCGATGAGCTGATTCGCTTTACCAATCCGGTTGTTGCACCTGCAACGAAGAGCCTGCACAAGCTCTTGGTTCTTGGCGAAAAGCCGAAGGATTTGACGGTCGCATTTTATGCGAAGCTTAAAAATAGCAGTATATCCTTCAAATTAACCAATGCGAGCGCTACAAAGCTATCGAATACGGAAAACTTCCCGATCAGCGAAAAAACAACCGGACTGGATCCGGATGCTTGGACCAAGGTGGAAATCACTTATAATTTCCAGAAGTCGACCTATTCCGTTTTTGTGAACGATAAAGCTGTATACAAAAATTATGCCTTTGACAAATCTGCGGAGGATTGCAGCGAGGTCAATGTGAACAGTGATGTAAAAATGGCTGGTGCGGATACGCTTTTGCTGGACAATGTTGTGATGTATACAACGGCGGAGGCGTCGCTCGGCAGTATGAAGTACTACGGCACAACCGGTACAAATTGGGCGTTGGTCGGCAAGGATGTGCCGAAGGGTGGTTATATTGAAAACCTGCGTGCTCATCCGAGACTGATTGTCAATGACAGACAAGCACTTTTAGATAAAATTGCAAATGATGACCAATCTGCGGCTTGGTACGCCGATGTGAAAAGAGAGGCAGATTTAGTGCTGAATTCGTCGCTTTCGAAGTACGATGCAGCGGATAACAGTATTATTGCCGTGTGCCGTGCGGTAGAAAATGATATGTGGTATTTAGGTATTACATATCTTGTAGAGCAGGACAGAAAGTATATCGACCGCGCACTTGCGGAAATTCGCAATGTCGGCACTTTCCCGGACTGGTCGAACTGGGCGCCGATTTGCCCGTCGGAGATGATGTACGGTATCGCGTGCGCTTACGACTGGATGTATGACGGCTTAACGCCGGCAGAACGCACAGAGATTATTGATGTATTAAAAAAACAAGCACTTTGGCAGTTTGTACGCTGCTATGACGGTGTGCTTGAAAAGGAAATCAATTCCGGCACCTCGAACCGTACGCTTGTAGCCAATGCCGCAGCGGCAGGTGTTGCAATTGCGATTGCAGATGAAGAGCCGCGTTTGGCGCAGCTTTTATTAGACGGCGCGGTTGAGTACGCGAAGCCTTGCTTTACGGAATACGGCGCAGATGGCGGCTTCCCGGAGGGAACGGGCTATTGGCGCTATGCGACGCAGTTTATGTATCTGATGATTTCGGAGTTGGATAATGCGGTTGAGGATTCTTTTGCTATGCCGAAGGAAATCTCGTGGTATTTTGAGCAACCGGAGTCTATCAATACGCCGGAATACTGGATGTATATGAATGGTGCAACCTCGAGATTTGTTTATGGCGACTCTTCACATGGCTTTTTCTACAATCCGCTTGTCTACTATGCAGGTGAGCGCTATAATAAGCCGTTCTATGGTTGGTATTTAAATCAGCTGATGGAAAAGCACGGCAGTAATGTTGACATTACACCGTTTGCGATTGCGTGGTATAATCCGGATATCGAATGGAAAAATGTCGGCATGCCGCTTGATAAGACCTTTAACGCAAAGAAAAATGCACAGACAGCGAGTATGCGCTCGTCCTGGAGTGATGAAGATATGCTCTATGTTGCCATTCAGGGTGGTGACAACACGCAGGGGCATATGATGCCGTCACTCGGTACATTTATTGTGGAGGCGAACGGTAAAGCTTTTATTAAGCAAAATCCGAAGCTGGACTACGATTCTTCTTATGACGATGCGCTTTATTATGTAGCGCGTACGGAAAGTCAGAATACAATTATTGTAAATCCGGACAAAACTGTCGGACAGAATACGAGTGCGGTTGCAAGCTTTGTAAAGCACGAGGAGGCGGAAAACGAAGCGTTTACCGTACTGGATATGACGCAGACAAATTCTGCTTTTACGGATGCAAAGCGTGGCGTGTATATGACGCCGGGCAGACATTCGGTTGTTTTGCAGGATGAAATGAAGCTAAATAAACCGTCCGAGGTGTACTGGTTTGCACACACAAGCGGTGATATCGCGCTTTCCGCGGACAGAAAAAGTGCACTTTTAACGGTTGACGGTGAAAGAATGTATGTTGCAATTACGAATGGGCCTTCTGATGCCGTGTTTGAAATTATGGCAACGGAGCCGCTGCCGACCTCGCCGGTGCAGCCGCCGGATGCACCATCCTTGGGTGGCTTTAAGCTTGCGGTACATATGCAAAATGTAACCGATGCAACGCTTGCGGTGGAATTTGTTCCTTTAAAGGCAGGCGAGGCAGCACCGGAACAGCTTACACCGGTAAAACCGATTTCTGCATGGTCGGTGCAGGATAATACCATCCCTGTAAACCGTCAGGCAGGCAGTGTAGTAGCGCTCTTGCTCGACAGCCCGAATGTGCTCGATATGGAAAAGAAAACCTTTGTCGATACTGCCAATACGGATGTAGTTCCGATTGTGCAAAACGGCAGAACGCTTGTGCCGGTGCGCTTTATTTCCGAGGCATTCGGCGCAAAGGTTGGCTGGGCAGAGGCAACCCAAACTGTTACCGTTACCAAAGGGGTAAATAAAATTGAATTGCAGATTGGCTCTGACAAAATGATGGTTAACGGCGAGGTCACAACGCTGGATGTTCCTGCACAGACCATTAATTCCAGAACGCTGATTCCGCTTCGTGCGCTTGTAGAAGCACTCGGAAAGCAGGTATTCTGGGATGACCGCGGACTGATTGTCATTTCGGATGAAGCTGTAAACTATACCGAGGAGACAAAGGCAGGTATGATTCGCCTTTTGGGTACAAGAGTGCTCTTAAATGGCAAGGATATGCCGAGCTTTACAACAGACAAACAGAATTATTGGCTCTTAACCGATGGTAATATTCCGACCGTTACACTGACCGACGGTACGCCTGTAGTGCAGAGTGGAAATACAGCAAGCTTTACCCTTGCAGGCAAAACCTACACTATTACCTTTGTCCGCGATAAATTCGAAGGTCAGTTCGGTACAAATTCCGGCGACACGGTTAAGGAATTGAAGCTTACGGCGTCGAACAGAATTGAGCCGCCTGCATATGCAACATGGCACCCGGTTTCGAAGGTAACCTTCAGCACGGAAAATGAAAAGTATCCGCCATCGGGTACAATCGACAATGTGATTTTGCAGGAGCTGACAACAAATATTCACCATCGCTGGACGGGTTCGAGCGGTAACTGGATTCAGTATGAATTTGAAAGTGAAGCTAATCTCTATGCATTTGGACTTGCAACACTGTTTGGTACGCAGAGAAGCTATCAGTTTAAAGCAGAGGTTTCCACGGATGGCACGACTTGGACAGAGGTGCTCAACACAAGCACGAGCGGTACGACCAATATGCCGGATATCTTTAATCTCGGTGGCGAAAAGACAAAATACTTCCGCTTGACGGCGCTTGGTAATTCTGCAGGCTCGTCAAACAGCTACACGGAGGTGCGCTTCTATACAAGTGAAGCACAGCTGAATGAAGACCGCCAATACTGGCAAACCTATTTTGCAGAGTACGATGCAACAGCCGAAGTCGGTCAGACAGTGCAGATTCTTGCATCGGGCGTAACTGCTGCTGGGGAAGAGATACCGGTTTCCGGCTTGAAATACAGTTCGGATAATGCTTTGGTTGCAACTGTAGACGCCAACGGTATGATTACCTTTGTTGCAGCGGGCACGGCAAACATTACAGTGCAGTACGACAGTGCATTTGGCAGCATTAAAAAAGTATTTTCTGTCGAATGTAAATAAACAACAAAAAAAGCGAAGTTCATTTGAACTTCGCTTTTTGTTTGCTTCAATTAAACTTCCATAACCACCGGCAAAATCATCGGTGAACGCTTTGTCTTTTCATACATATAATCGCCAATTGCACTGCGCATTGCGTTTTTGAGTGCTGTCCAATCTGCATTGCCGCGCTCCATTGTGCGGTCAAGTGCTTCCTTGGTCACCTCTCGTGCGCCCTCCATCAGCTCCTCGGATTCGCGCACATACACAAAGCCGCGGGAGATGATGTCCGGTCCGGAAAGCAGTGCACCGGTTTCTGCGGAAATCGATACCACGCAGACGATTAAGCCGTCGTTTGCCAAATGCTTTCTGTCACGCAAAACGATATTGCCGACATCGCCGACACCGAGACCGTCAACCAAAAGCTTGCCGCTTGGTACCATACCATTCACTCTTGCGCTTTCTGCATCGATTTCAAGGACGTGACCATTCTCCAAAAGGAAGGAGTTTTCAAGCGGTACGCCCATGATTTCGGCGAGGTTTGCATGTGCCTTTAGGTGCCTGTATTCGCCGTGTACCGGCATAAAATACTTCGGCTTGGTCAACGCAAGCATCAGTTTTAATTCTTCCTGGCAAGCGTGTCCGGAAACGTGGATTTCAGCGTGCGATTCATATACAACCTCTGCGCCGCGGCGGAATAACTCGTTAATTACGCGGGAGATGGTTTTTTCGTTGCCCGGAATTGCACTTGCAGATACGATAATCAAATCGTTATTGGTAATTTCAACCTTTCTGTGGTCGGAATATGCCATTCTGAACAGTGCGCTCATTTCTTCGCCCTGTGAACCGGTGGTTACAATGACAAGCTGATTGTCCGGATAACGACCGATATCATCAATGCGAATGAGTGTATTCGCCGGAATGTGCATATACCCAAGTTCAATTGCAACCTCGACAATATTTTCCATACTTCTGCCGGAAACGGCGACCTTTCTGCCGTATTTTGCCGCAGCGTTGATAATCTGCTGTACGCGGTGTACGTTGGATGCAAAGGTTGCAACAATAATGCGCTTGTCGCAGTTTTTGAACATATCGTCAAAGGTTTTGCCGAC
>JAFQPV010000083.1 GCA_017411585.1 Clostridia bacterium
CTGGTTGCGCGTTTGCGAAACCCAGAAAAGCTGTGCCGTCTTCGAAAAGCCCTTCGAGGAATCACCAAAGTCAAAGTTACCGCCCGGGCCGTACATATACGCCCAGTACAACGGTGTATTTACAAGGCGCGCATCGGTATAATACCACGCAAGCGTCTCCGGCTTGGTATAGTCCTCCGTTACGGCAACATCCATCTCAATCAAGAAGTCGAACATATGCGAGTTTGCATAGCTCCAGTAAGAAGTACCCTCGGCAAATGCACCGTCCGGGCTGTATGCCTCAACCGTCTGCTTGACATGCTTAACAGCACCATCAATCAGCTTCTGCGCAAGCTTTGGCTCTTCGTCTGCCATAGCAATCGCCATTGCCGCACCGCAGGCATTTGCAACCGTTGTTCTGTTCGATGTGCCCTCCGCAATTTCCACGGAAATCACGCCGTCATACGAGCGTACAAACTGCCAGAGCGACTTTGCCTTGACAATGCGGATAATCTCTGCCTTTACAGTATCGGTCATCAGGGGCGAATTGTAGCACCAGTCATAGAAACACGCAACACCATTCATAATGCCCGACGACAAAATCGGCGATGTGTTCGACCAGTCCGGGAAGGTGCCCAAATTGTAGATTTCCTCTAAACCGCGCTCTACATATGCTTCGTTGCCCTCTACCAAATACGCAAAACCCAGCGCTCTGAGTCTGCCTTCAATATCACCGGCAACGCCTTTTAAGTTTCTGCCGTTTTCAAATACATACTGATACGGACCGGTATCCTTATCCGAAATACAGGTGTCCGCCGTTTTCTTATAGCTTGTATACCACGCTTTTACCTGCGGGTCATTGTTAACCTTAGCTTTCACCGCCTGCACATCATTGATGTACAGTCTCGGGTGCTGACGCAGGTTGTTGACAAAACTGTCCTGTGTAAGCGTAACCTCCGCTTCTACCAGCGACCAGTTCGTGCCGGTAACACCGTAGTATTTTACGCCTTCGATTACCGGCTCTGCGTCCTGATACATGACAAAGTTATCGACCAGCACGGTGCCTGCCGCTGCAAGCTTTGCATAAACACCGAGCGTCACCTCATAGGTTCCTGTCGGCACAGCTGTGCTGAAGGCAAGGTTCTGCACCGCAAGCGTATCGTTGACATACACGTTGCAGTTCTGATTTGTAAAGTCAAATACGGCTTTGATTTTGTTCCAGCCGCCGGCAACTGCGCCCGGCGTAGACTCCG
The DNA here is from genome assembly GCA_017411585.1 of Clostridia bacterium. Taxonomy (GTDB): domain Bacteria; phylum Bacillota; class Clostridia; order UBA1381; family UMGS1253; genus RGIG2041. The sequence continues at coordinate 1,233 of JAFQPV010000083.1, forward strand.
TAATCAATGTGCCGTTCGTGTTGACAAGTGATTTACTGCCCGCCGTTAATGTAACATAAATGCCACCGTCTGCCAGTACGGTGTAGTATTCCATACACACATTACCCGAATTTTCACCGACGGCAAGCGTTTTAAGCAAATAACCGTACTGCACGACGCACTTATCATTCGTCAGTCGAATGAGCGGTTCGTTCTCCAGTGTAGCGGCCTTCGCCAAGCTCACCTTCGTCCACAACACCTCCGTACCGGTGCTGATGCCGTTGTGTGTATTTAAAGCACCGTCGTAGGTAAACATCGCGTATTTGTCTGTCGGCACAGTTAAAGCCGGTGCAGCCGGATAGCCGGCAAACGGCTCCATAATCTCTTCCGGCGTTCTGATGCCAACAGAGCCGTCCGATGCTTCTTTTGCATCCACCGCATCCGTCGTTTTGAATTTTACATTATCTAAATAAGCTGCCTTCTCCGGTGCTACGCCCACGTTAAAGCGGAAGTCAAGGCAGGTATAATCCTGCGCCGAGAATTTGCCGGTGCTATTTTGTACGTGATTAATATATACCGTATAGGTGCCCGCCGCAAAATTCATCTCAACGCGCACGTGCTCCCAAGTTGTGCTCGAACCCGAATACAGGGTTTTATATGTGCCGTCCGAAAAATACAGTCTGAAATTCAAATTCGTATTTTCAACCCTATACTGGTAGACCGCGGTGAGATTGGTCAGATTTTCGTCAAAATAAAAGGTTTTGTGCAAACGCGGACCGCCGGTCGTCGTACCGGTGTGCGAATAGCACGCAACCATCCCCTGCGTCGCATCCTCGTACGCCTGAATCGGTGAAACCGCCGATGCGACCACCTGCGACCATTCGCCATAGGTATCCGCCTTGCCGACAATCGACTCGCCCGCCTCGTAGCCTTCAAAGCCGTCCACAAAAAGCATTGTCTCCGTAGCGGTCGTTTCCGCAGCGAGCACACCTGCCTGTAAAACCGTACAAATCAGGCATACACACAAAAACAAACAAATCAGTCTTTTCATATGTTTTGTCTCTCCGTTTTCTTTGCAAGCACATTTCCAACATGTTGCAGAATTGTTACATGCACTGAAATTATATCAAAACTTCCATAAGCTGTCAATAAAAAAAGAAAAACGGACAATTGGGCGGGTGGACTTAGGAAACTCTAAGTCCACTCGCCCTTCTTTGCCCGTTTTTCCTCTGCGCTCAAATTTTAAATTATTTATTAAAAATATCTTCCTGATTGATAATCTGAATGTCTGCATCTGTGAGTGCCTTGGTCGCCTTGTCATTATCATCCACTCTGAAAATCATATACGCCCTGCTCTCGATGGTGGACATAAACGCATAGGTGTATTCTACGCTGACATCCGCCTTCGTGAGCACCTCCAAAATAGCTGCCATACTACCCGGCGCATCGTCAAGCCCAACAGCCAGTACTTTGGTTGCGGTTACGGTGTAGCCTGCATCCTTTAACAGCTCGCGCGCTTCATTCGGTGTATCGGTAATGATTCTAAGAATGCCGAAATCCTGTGAATCGGCAATCGAAAGTGCCTTTAAGTTAATTTTGCTCTCTGCGATAAATTTTGTTACCTCAGCAAGCGAGCCCTTCTTATTTTCAATAAAAATCGAAATCTGCTTTACACTCATGATGTTACCCTCCCTTTCCTTTTTGTTTATGATTAATAGAGTTTTCTCTTATCTACAACTCTGACTGCCTTACCTTCACTTCTTGTGATGCTCTTCGGCGGTACAAGGTGCATTTTCGGATTAATACCAAGCATAACCTTCATAGCTGCAGCAAGCTGCTTTTCCTTTTCGGCAATTTCCTTCACGGTATCCGAGAAGTTCTCCGAAGACAGCTCAACATAGACATCCAGCGTATCTGTGTTATTTGCGCGGTCTACTTCTATACGATAATTCGGCGAGTAGCCCTGCTCTAAAAGCACGGTTTCAATCTGCGACGGGAATACGTTTACGCCGCGGATGATTAACATATCGTCACTTCTGCCCTTCGGCTTGGACATCTTTACAAATGTTCTGCCGCAGGAGCACTTTTCTCTTGTCAGCACACAGATATCTCTTGTTCTGTAACGCAGAAGCGGGAATGCTTCCTTATCCACACTTGTCAAAACAAGCTCACCGTATGTACCCTCCGGCAATACTTCACCGGTATCCGGGTCGATGATTTCTGCAATATAGTGGTCTTCGTTAATATGCATACCGGTCTGCGTTTCACATTCAAACGATACGCCCGGACCGCCAAGCTCCGTAAGACCATAGATGTCATATGCCTTAATGCCCAGTGCCTTTTCAATATCATGGCGCATTTCCTCTGTCCATGCCTCAGCGCCGAAAATACCGGCTTTCAAAGAAATATCATCGCAAGTGTAGCCCATTTCCTTTATGGTTTCACCGATATATGCCGCATAAGACGGTGTGCAGCAAAGAATGGTCGACTTTAAATCCATCATAAACTGAATTTGTCTTTCCGTGTTGCCCGAAGACATCGGCAGTGTCAGACAGCCAACCTTGTGCGAGCCGCCGTGCAGTCCTGCACCGCCCGTAAACAGACCGTAGCCGTAAGCCACCTGACAAACATCCTCCTTTGTTCCGCCGACAGCCACAATTGCTCTTGCACAGCAATCCTCCCAAATATCAACATCGTGCTGCGTATAAAAAGCAACAACACGCTTGCCTGTCGTACCACTGGTGGAATGAATTCGCACACACTCAGAAAGCGGCTTCGCCATAAGGCCGTACGGATATGCTTCGCGCAAATCCGCCTTCGTAACAAACGGCAGCTTATGCAAATCGTCTACCGATTTGATATCCTCCGGCTTTACACCTTTTTTATCCATGAGGTCGCGATAGTACGCAACATTTTCATAGATGTTCTTTACCTGCTTTACCAGGCGCTCGCTCTGAAGGGCCTTAATTTGCTCAACAGGCATTGTCTCGAGTTCTTTTTGATAGTAACTTCCCATTGTATATACATCCCTTTCAAATTAAATGCTATTTAAAAATAATTTGCCAGAATATGCGCAATCGCATGCGCATCATTTGAACATATCATTTCATCTGCCATCGCCCGAATCACCGGAGTCGCATTCGATACGGCAAGGCTTAAACCGGCAGCAGAAAGCATAGATGCATCGTTGTCGGAATCGCCGACGGCAATCGTATCAGCATACTCTATGCCAAGCAAATCCGCAAGAGCATGGAGGGCATTTCCCTTTCCTGCACGGACATTCATAATTTCAATATTGTGCTCGCTGACTTCAGCCACACGCAAATGCGCAAACTGCGAAAAATAGCTCTTGCAGGCAACCTTGTCTTCATATCTGTGGAAAAATACAGCAAAAGCCTCCACATGATCCGCACCATAGCTAAGCGTTTTAAAATCATCGACAGCCGTTGCATATTGCATTACAACATCCTGATGTGCCTCACAGACATTGTGATGCGCAAAAAGCGCCTCACTTTTCTGCATTGCATCCACGTGACATATGCCATTTTGCCGATATGCAATATGGCAGTCATACTGATAGAGCACATCTAAAATGCTTCGTGCCATTTGATTATCCAAACAATTCATAATTTTCTGTCCGCTCTGTTTATCATATAAAACTGCACCATTGGAATAAATCACATAGCGAATAGCAGAATTGTTTCGGATTGCTTCCGGCATTTCACTAAATGCACGCCCTGAAGCCGGTACAAACTGTACCCCTTTAGCATATAGCGCATCAATCGCACGTAAATTTTCACTGCTCACCTGCGACTTTGTATTCAAAAGCGTACCATCCAAGTCGCTTGCAACAATTTTATAATTTTTCATTTTTCTTCACCGTTGCCATTTGAGAATAATTATACACGAACACTTAAAAAAATACAACTATTTTTTTCAAAAAGACCTATCCGCGCGGATAGGTCTTTTGAATTAAACTACTTCTTCAATCCAAGCATCTCTTCCGACTGTTCGCGCATCTTGTACTTCAAAATCTTACCTGCGGCATTCATCGGGAATTCCTTGACAAATACGAAATAGCGCGGCACTTTATGACGTGCAATAGATGCATTGCCATATTCGCGCATTTCGTTTTCATCCGCTTCCTCACCCTTGTGCAGAATAATCCACGCACAGCATTCCTCGCCGTAGCGTTCGTCCGGTACGCCGACAACCTGTACATCACGCACCTTCGGATGTGTGAGATAAAATTCTTCAATTTCACGCGGATAGAGGTTTTCACCGCCGCGGATAATCATATCCTTAAGTCTTCCGGTCACCTTGTAATAGCCATCCGGTGTGCGACAGCAAATATCGCCCGAATGCAGCCAGCCGTCAGTGTCAATCGTTTGTGCAGTTGCTTCCGGCATCTTGTAGTAGCCCTTCATAATGTTAAAGCCGCGGGCAACAAATTCGCCACTTTCGCCGTCAGGCAGTTCTTCTCCCGTTTCGGGATCGATAATTTTGCATTCCACA
>JAFQPV010000001.1 GCA_017411585.1 Clostridia bacterium
CGGATTGACCAATACAAACTTTTGCACGATATCTGCAACATAGCCGCCCTCAGTCGCATCCTTTTTCAAAAACTTCATGCGCGCCGGCGTATTATAGAAGAGGTTTTCCACCTCAATCGTCGTGCCGTTTGGCGCACCGACTTCACAAACATCCTCCATCTCGCCGCCGGCAACATAGACGCGCGTTGCCGCGCTTGCTGACTTTGTCTTGGTCGTCATCGTCACTTTTGCAACGGCTGCGATAGAGCAAAGCGCCTCCCCGCGGAAGCCGAGTGTGCCGATTTTTGCCAAATCGTCCGCACTGGAGATTTTGCTTGTCGCGTGGCGCATAAAGGCAACGCCGACATCGTCGGGTGCAATACCTTTACCATTGTCTGTGACACGAATATAGGAAATACCGCCGCCGCGGATTTCCACACAAATAGAGTCTGCACCGGCGTCAATCGCATTTTCGATTAATTCTTTTACAACCGAAGCCGGTCTTTCAACGACCTCACCTGCTGCAATCAAATCTGCAACAGATTTATCCAATACTTGAATAATACCCACCGGTACACCTCCTGTCATCCTACATTTCTTTTGCTTTGTTTGCAAGCTCATAGAGCTTATTGAGTGCCTCAATCGGCGTTAGCGTTGTTACATCCAGACGGCGAAGCTCCTCTGCAAGCACACTCTCGCCCAAGGACATCTGCATACCGTATTCCGGTGCAGCTGCCGCATTGCTGCGTGGCTTGAATTCATCGCTTTCTGATTCCAGCATCTTCAAAATTTCCTTTGCGCGCCCCGTCACCTCATTCGGTACGCCGGCAAGCGCCGCAACCTCAATACCATAGCTGCGGTCTGCGCCGCCCGGTATAATTTTGCGCAGGAAGGTGATGCTGTCGCCGCGCTTTTTCACAGCGATGCTGTAATTCTTAACGCCGCTCTCCTTTTCTTCAAGCGTTGTCATTTCGTGATAGTGTGTCGCAAAAAGTGTCTTTGCGCCAATTTTCTTTTTAGACAAAACGTATTCTGCAACCGCCCAAGCGATGGACAAGCCATCATACGTGCTTGTACCTCTGCCGATTTCATCGAAAATCACCAAGGAATTCTTGGTCGCACCGGCTAAAATCGCGGAAACCTCTGTCATTTCCAACATAAACGTACTCTGTCCCGTAGACAAATCGTCCGACGCACCGACGCGCGTGAAAATCTTATCTACAATACCAATGTGCGCCTCTCCTGCCGGTACAAAGCTACCGATTTGCGCCATCAGTGTAATCAACGCAACCTGACGCATATATGTAGATTTACCCGCCATATTTGGTCCGGTCAGAATACAAAGTCTGCTCTCGTCTGTATCCAGTATGGTGTCATTCGGAACAAACAACTCATTTTTGAGCATTTTTTCCACAACCGGATGTCTGCCGTCCTTGATTTCAATTCTGCCGTCTGTATCAATTATCGGCTTGGTGTAGCCGTTTTTATCCGCCACTTCAGCAAGCGATGCAAGTACATCCAACACAGAAATCGCATTTGCAGTCTGTCTTAAGCGGTCAAGCTCGCCTGCAATGCAGTTTTTAATCTGCTCAAACAAGTGCAGCTCCAGGCGCAAAAGCCTGTCCTTGCCACCTAAAATAATATCTTCGATTTCTTTAAGCTTCGGTGTGATATAACGCTCGCCATTGGTTAAGGTTTGCTTGCGAATATAATAATCCGGCACAGCACCAACCTGTCCCTTGCTCACCTCAATGTAGTAACCGAACACCTTGTTGTAGCCGACCTTTAAGGTCTTGATACCCGTAACCTCACGCTCGTGCGCCTGCACGTCAGCCAGCCAGTTTTTCCCCTCGGTTTCCGCCAGACGAAGCTCGTCAATCTCTGCGTGGTACCCTTTTTTAATGATACCGCCGTCACGCGCAATCGCCGGTGCTTCCTCGTCAATAGATTGCTCTAAAAGCGTATACACGTCCTGCAACGCATCAATATCGCGATTTTGGCGCACAACGATTTCGCTGGCGCAGCCGGAAAGCTTTTCTTTTAATTCCGGCAGACGTGAAAGTGACTGCTTTAAGGAAAGCATATCCCTCGGATTTGCAGACCCTAAAGAAATGCGGTTAATAATTCTTGTAATATCATACACGCCGTCAAAAATCTCACGCAGCTCATCGCGCAGCACAAGACTGCCCTTCAGCTCCTCCACGCCCGAAAGACGGCTCTCAATTTCATCTTTAGAAATCAGCGGTTTATCAATCCACTGATGCAAAAGTCTGCCGCCCATAGAGGTTTTCGTTTTATCGAGCACCCACAAAAGCGAACCGCGTTTTGCTTTATCGCGCATCGACTCCGTCAGCTCCAGATTACGGCGCGTGTTGTAGTCAATACCCATGTATTCTATAATTTGATAAACTTTTAATGAAAAGATTTTGCTCAGCTGCATTTTCTGCGTATCAAACAGATAGCGAAGCGCACCGCCGACTGCACAAACCAAAATGTCGTTTTCGGTCAAATCCACTGCACCCAATGTCTGCACTTGCCAAGCATTCAAAACCGTTTGCTTTGCCGTCGCATAGTCAAACAGCTCATTTTCCTTTGCGCCCATATACACATCGTGTCGCAGTGCGATTTTTGCCATCAGCTTTTCCTGCGCCGCCGGACTGAAAATGATTTCCGTCGGTGCAAAGGAAGAAAGCTCGCTTAAAAGTGCATTTTCCTGCGACTCCTTTAATTTGGTCGCAAAAAGCTCACCCGTTGTGATATCGGCAAACACGAGCGCAATTTCCCCTTCACTGTAGTAAATACAGCTCAGAAAGTTATTCTTTTTATCATCGAGCACCGCAGTATCCGTCACCGTACCCGGTGTGATAATACGGATGACATCGCGCTTTACAAGCCCCTTCGTGGTTGCCGGGTCCTCCGTCTGCTCACAAATGGCTACCTTGTAGCCCTTGCCCACAAGGCGCGCGATATACGAATCTGCACTGTGAAACGGTACGCCGCACATTGGTGCGCGTTCACCGCCGCCGCTGTTTCTGCCCGTTAAGGTCAGCTCCAGTTCTTTTGACGCAATCAGTGCATCTTCATTAAACATTTCATAAAAGTCACCGAGCCTGTAAAACAGAATGCAATCCTCATATTGGGCTTTAATCTGTTCATACTGCTCCATCATCGGTGTTGTAGCCATAAGCCACCTCACAAAATAAATTTATAATGAATAATGAATAGTGGAAAATAATGGTGCTTTTTGCCATGAAAAAAAGCTTTTGAAATTATTCATTATCTCAATTTAGAAATCAAAAATACACTTCCGCATTTAAAAGCGGGAATTTGGATGAAGCGCGAGGCGGCTGGGTCGGCGCTATACTTTTGTATGCGGCGACACAACAACGAAGCGATTCGCCAAATTCACCTTTTAAATTAGTGGCAGCCGCCGCAGGTGGAGCAGTTATGCGTACACGCATCCGGGTCTTCGCCGGTGATGAAATGCGTTAAAATGCTGTTGACCTGATTTACGATTGCATCGAGTGCTGCTCTGGACTCTAAAAACTCAGCGATGACTGCGTTTTGGGTCAGCTTTTCAAATTCAGCGGAGAGCTCCTTCTGAATTTCTTCCATTTCTTCTTTTGTGATGTCTTCTTTTTGAGCACGCTGTGCAAGCTGCATACGAGTCAGGTTATATTCACCAATCAGCTTTTGTGCTTCAGCGTCGTTTTGCTGTGCCTGCTCTGCTGCTTTTACGCGCGCCATAACCTCACTGTCGCGAATTGCCTCGCCAAGCTGTCTTGCCATATCTAAGATTTCCATGTTTTGTTTCCTCCTGTATTATATGTTATTTTTTTAGTTCCCCTTTTAAATACCATGTCATTGCAGATGCAATATACACTCGAACGGTTTGTCCGATAAGGCTTGCATCGCCTGTGATATGCACGAGCTTGCCACCCTCGGTTCTGCCGGTTAGGATGTTTTCATCCGTTTTGCTTTTACCTTCGATGATGACATCATATTCTTTACCGACATAGCTTTCATTAATTTCACGCGAAATTTGATTTTGCGCTTCTAAAAGTCGGTCAAAGTTTGCATGAATTTGCGCTTCATCCATAACAAAGTCCATTTCTGCCGCCGGCGTACCGACACGCTTGGAATAGATAAAGGAATAAATCGAATCATAGCGTACTTCTTTGATTAAACTGAGCGTCTCTTCAAAGTCCGACTGTGTTTCCGTTGGAAAGCCGACGATGATGTCCGTCGTTAAGGTCACATCCGGCACGCGCGCACGCAGCTTTTTGATTTTTTCAAGATAGCTTTCGCGCGTGTAGCGGCGGTTCATTTTTTCTAAAACCGCGTTGCTGCCTGCCTGCACCGGCAAATGCATCTGACGGCATACCTTTTTGTTCTCGGCAATCACGTCAATAAGCTTGTCGCTAAAATCCTTCGGATGTGATGTCATAAAACGGATACGCTCAATGCCGTCCACCTCACTTACAAGGTTTAAGAGGTCAGAAAAATCAATACCGCTCTGCAGGTCCTTTCCGTAGGAATTGACGTTTTGCCCCAAGAGCATAATTTCTTTATACCCCTTACTTGCAACATCACGTACTTCGTTTAAAATATCCTCCACGTCACGGCTGCGCTCGCGACCGCGCACATAAGGCACGATGCAGTACGAACAAAAGTTGTTGCATCCAAACATAATGGAAATATACGCCGTTACACCCTCTGCACGCACAATCGGAATTTCCTCTGCGATTGCCCCATCCGAATCAATGATGTGCACGCTGCGCTGTCCTTGTGTTACTACCTGCCAAATCAACTCCGGCAAAGTATACAGCGTATGCGTACCAAACAATATATCCACATGCTTGTACTTCTTTTTGATTTGGTCGGCAATATGCTTTTGCTGCATCATACAACCGCAAATACCGATGACCAGCTCCGGCTTTTTGCGCTTAATCAGCTTAAGTGCACCCAAATTGCCGAATACGCGCAGCTCCGCATTTTCGCGCACTGCACAGGTATTATAAATAATGATATCCGCCTCCTCCGGCTTTTCGCAAAATCCGTAGCCGGATGCCGCTAAAATGCCGCGAATGCGCTCAGAATCATTTTCATTTTGCTGGCAGCCATAGGTCACAACCAATGCTTTTTTCTCCCTGCCTGCCGCATTTAGCTCCTTCAGCTTTTCCGAAAACGCCACCTGTCTTTGCATTTCCTCAGCGGATATATGTTTCTCTGCCATTTTTGTTTCACCTCCGTTAAAACACGGTAAAGAATAGTATATCAAAAAAAACGGCAGATTTCAACAAATAATTTACGATTTTTTCTGCATCATCTTGGCAGTTAATGCAATACAGGCCTCAATGTCCGACTTATATGCAACCTCTGCCGGCGAATGGATGTATCGCATCGGCACGGAAATTGCACCGCTTGGAATACCGTCACGCGTTAAATGAATTACGCCGACATCCGTTCTGCCGGAAAGCAAAATTTCGCGTTGCGTTAAAATATCGCCTTTCTGCGCCGCCTGCTCCATTGCAGCCACCACGTCCGGATGCGATAAAATGCCGCCATCCTTAATCTTAATCGCCGCACCGCCGCCGAGCTTTACGTGCATGGTTTCTGCACCCGGCGTGTCCCCTGTTGCGGTGACATCCAGCGCAATTGCCATATCCGGATTGATTGCGTGCGCCGCTACGCCTGCGCCGCGCAATCCAAGCTCTTCCTGCACGGTAAATACTGCGTATATTTCATTTTCCGTATCCTGCGCGCGCTTCAATGCCTCTAAGAGCACATAACAGCCGACACGGTTATCCAACGACTTTGCCATCACCGCTGTTTCGGTTTGAATAAAGTCGGCGATAAAGCCTGCAACATCGCCAATATTCACAAGCTTTTCAGCCTCTGCTTTATCCTTTGCTCCGATGTCAATGTAAAAATCCGTCAGCTTCGCTTTCGTAATCTCTACACCGCCGGTCAATTGTACACAGCCGATTGTGCCGTTTAAAAAGCGCACACGCTGTCCAAGCATTGTCGCCAGTCGAAGACCGCCCAAATTCTGAAAGCGTACAAGCCCACTCTCTTCAATAAACGTGACCAAAACACCGATTTCATCCATATGCGCAGCGAACATAATCTTTTTACCGCCGCTACCCTTTTTTGCAATCAAATTGCCCATAGCATCTGTATAAACTTCATCTGCTATACCGGAAAGTGCTTCTTGAATCAGCGCACAAATCGGTGCTTCATTGCCGGAGGGTGCCGTCACAGCACAAAGTTTTTTTAAAAGCTCCATTTATATCAACTCCTCTGCCTGCATAACAAATAGTTTTGCAATCTCTTTTACACTCTCAAAATCCTTTTCGGAAATCACCGATGCCGGCGAGTGCAAATATCTGGTCGGCACCGAAACCGCCGCTCCAATCACACCATTTCCGCTGCGCTGAATGCTGCGCAAGTCATTGCCGCCCATTGTCGTACGCTTATACTGCACGGCGATGCCGTTTTCCTCTGCCAGCGCATACAGCTTCTGTGTCAGTGTCTTATCCGAATACGCACCGCGGTCTGCAATTGAAAGCGCCGCACCGCCGCCGAGCGTCGTTACCTCCATAGCTGCCGGCACATCGCTTACATCACTGCAGGTTGTGCCTTCTATCACCAATGCCGCCGTCGGGCAGATTCTGTTTGCCGCAATTTCCGCACCGCGGCAGCCCGCCTCCTCCTGCACCGTAAAACAAAAATACGTATCGTACGGAAGGTCTTTTTCGCGCACGACATCACAAAGCACCGCACAGCCTGCACGGTCATCAAATGCTTTACCGATACGTCTGCCTTCACCAAACGGCATACAGCTCGTATCAAACGTAGCATAATCGCCGATTTTTACACACTGCTTTGCTTCATCTGCCGTTTTTGCACCGATATCAATGCGCAAACCGCTTTCGCGCACTGCGTTTTTGCGTTCATCCGCCGTCTGCAGATGCACTGCTTTTAATGCGATAACGCCATGCACGCGTTTTTCACCGACAACCACATTCTTGCTGACCAGCACGCGCGAGTCAATGCCCCCAACGGTTTTAAACTTCAAATAGCCGTCTGCCGTAATATCGCTGACAATAAAACCAACCTCGTCCATATGCGCGGCAAGCATCAATACCTTTTCACTGCTTGCACCTTTCTTGTAAACGTACAGATTGCCCATCATATCCACCATCATCCGGTCGGCATAAGGGCGCACCTTTTCTATAATAAATTTACGCACTTCTTCCTCACAGCCGCATGGACCGAAGCACTCTGATAATGCCTTTAGCATCATAATTCAATCACCTGCGCTTCCCGGCCGCTCTTCGCTGCCTTTTTTACAAACGCCGCCGCAAGCGCACCTGCGCGCGAAACATCCTCGAGATTCAAAACCTCCGTCGGCGTGTGCATATATTTTAGCGGAATACTGATAACCGCTGTTGCTACACCCGTACCGACCGTCTGTACAGACCACGCGTTCGTGCCGGTCGAGCCGCCATCCACCTCCGGAAAAATCGGGATATCCAGCTTCTTTGCGCATTTGCAAATCCACTTCTCCGCAATCGGCGAAACATTCGGACCAATACTGTAAGAAAGCCCTGCACCTGCATCAAATCCATCCTTGTTGTCGTGTGTTTTTGCGTGCGTAACATCTATAACAAGTGCAACATCTGCACCGATGCCATACGCCGCCGTTTTCGCGCCGCCGAGGCTGAATTCCTCTTGCACAGATAAAACATAATATACATCAGCATCTATCTTTTCTTCCGAAAGCGCCTTTGCCGCTTCTAAAACAGCAACCACACCTGCACGGTTATCCATGCACTTGCCGCTCATAAAACCGTTTTTGAGTGTGTGCGGTTTTTGCGCAAAGCTGACAAAATCACCCGGGCGCACCATATCCTTTGCCGCCTCCGGTGCAAGACCGATATCAATCGCCAAATCCTTGATGGTATATGACTGCTTATCCTCGCCCGGTGCCTGCAAATGCGGCGGCTTTACGCCGATAACGCCGGTCAGCTTCTGCTTGCCGTGCACCGTCACAAGTGCAGACGGCAAAATACGCTCATCCACGCCGCCGACCGTTGTAAACTTCAAAAAACCCTTTTCATCAATCTCCGTTACCATTAATCCAATTTCATCCATATGTGCATCGAGCATCACTTTAATTGCATTCGGCTGTTCTGCCCTTTTATGTGCAATGACCGAGCCGAGTGCATCTATTCTCACCTCATCGACATACGGCGCAAACAGGGCGGCAATCTCCTTTGCCAACTCCTGCTCAAAACCGCTCACGCCGACGGAGGCACTTAATTTTTTCAGTTCAGATTTTAGTTTCATAAGCTATTTACAATCTCCTTAAAGACTTTGCCGCGTTCCATAAAATTTTTAAATAAATCAAAGCTTGCACTCGCCGGTGAAAGCAGTACAATATCGCCAGCCTGTGCTGCATCGCGCGCCGCATGAATTGCCTGCGCAAATTCCGTGCATCTTACTACCATGCTATGCTCCATCCCTGCCGCAAGACAAGCAGCCTCAATTTTGTCCGAGGTTGCACCCACCAATACCAAGGTTTTTACGTGCGCCTTAACCTCTGCGCCAAACTCTGTATAATCCAAATTTTTGTCATAGCCGCCGGCAATTAAAATTACCTTTTTATCAAACGAGCGCAGCCCCGCTCTCGCGCGTGACGGACTGCTTGCAATGGAGTCGTTATAATAGCGTACGCCGTCAAGCTCGCGCACAAATTCAATACGGTGCTCCACGCCGCCGAAGTTTTTCGCAATGTACTCCACATCTTCCTTGGATGCTAGCCCCTGCGTTGCCGCAATCGCTGTCATAAAATTCTCTACATTGTGTGCGCCCGGAATTTTAATGTCCGATGCCTGAATGTAGGCTTCACCGTTTAAATAAATCACGCCGTTCTTTAAATACGCACCGTCAAGCGCCTGCTTTGCGGAAGAAAACCAACTCACCCTTCCCCTAGCTTCCTTATCCAATGCGCTTGTAATGTCATTATCTGCATTTAGCACCAGCATATCTTCTGCTGACTGATGCAGAAAGATGTTTTTCTTTGCATCTAAATACTCTTGCATATCCGTATGCCAATCCAAGTGATTCGGTGCAAGATTTGTAATCACCGCAACATTTGGCGAGGCCTGCATCGTATGCAGCTGAAAGCTGCTCAGCTCCAGCACGGCAATATCCTTTTCCCCGATATGGTCCAATTCGCCGACCAGCGGCATGCCGATATTACCGCCAACCCAAACCTTATAGCCTGCCTGCTTTAAAATTTCGGAAATCAGCGTGGTTGTGGTCGTTTTACCGTCACTGCCGGTAACAGCAATGATTTTGCACGGGCAAAGTTCAAAAAACACTTCCATCTCTGAAGTGACGTGACTGCCCGCTTCGCGCGCCTTCACCAACTGCGGTAAATCAAAGCGCATACCTGGCGTTTTAAATATCACTTCACCGCTCAAATCATCCATGTAACCCTCGCCCAAACGGTAGGTAATATCAAACGCCGCAAGTGCCTGCATCTGCTCCGACAAGTTCTCAGCCGACTGCCGATCGCAAGCGGTTACACACGCGCCGTTTTCCGCCAAAAAACGAATCAGCGGCACATTGCTCACGCCGATGCCAAGCACCGTAACTCTTTTATTTTTAAGGCTCTGTTTAAAAAGTGTTAATTTCTGTGACAAATCCATCAGCCTCCCATAAATTCATAAAAACCTCTAATAGTATTATTATCCGTCAACCGTTTAAAAATGTCAATATTTGAGCACAAAAAAAGAGGCATTGGGCGCCTTCACTTAGGGAGAAATCGGTTTTAGCCGGTAATTTACCGAAAAAAGTGCACAAAAAATCTGCATTATACGCGAGTATAATACAGATTCTTTTGTTTCTCTTTCCGACAAAATTCCTCGCCTAAAACTACCGAAGGTACTTTAAAAGGGAATAGTTTGGATGAAGAGCAAGGCAAAAATGGTCGACATCCTTGCGGATATCGACCATTTTTAACATAGCTATTCGCCAAAACATTGCTTTTTAAGGCGTTTAATCCCTAAGCGAAAGCGCCCTTAGCCTCTTTTTTATTGTTTACCAAATCTTGTAACTACCCTTAATCATCAAAATGGCATCCGTCGTCGGGCTGATATACAAGCCGCGTCCGTCCTCCATCGGCACAATCAGCATATGATTTGCCGGTGCTGCAGCGTTGTGCGTTAAATCCACGCCCTGCGTTACGTCTGCGATGCCGCCGCGGTCAGAGCCGATAACGCACGCCTGTCCCATACGCAAAATCATCTCCGTACCGGCACCACCGAGCACTGTCTTGCCCGCCTTGACACTGACAACCTCAAAGCCACCCTGCGCCTTCTGATCTATGTAGGCATAAATCTCCGGCTTAAGTGTTCCCTCAATATAGCTTTTGCTGATAAGCGGATCTTCCTGGCTGCCCGGATTTGCCGCAATTGCAAACACTGCACCGAGCGCGAACGCCAGTATAACTGAAATTACCGTAATCCATCTTTTTTTCATTTCCTTATCCTCCAAACTCACACTTCAGTTAAACCGAAGCTGATTTCCAACCCGCGCCCCACTTGGACCATATGCATTGCATCCAGTGTGCCGATTTTTTCTTTTAAACGCCGCTTGTCAATGGTTCGGATTTGCTCAAGCAAAATAACCGAATCTTTACCAAGACCGAATTCGTTTGCATGAATCTCCACGTGTGTCGGCATTTTTGCCTTATTAATCTGCGAGGTAATTGCCGCCGCAATGACAGTTGGGCTGTATTTATTTCCAATATCGTTTTGCACGATCAAAACCGGACGTATACCGCCTTGCTCCGAGCCAATGACGGGACTCAAATCCGCATAAAAAATGTCGCCTCTTTTAACAATCACTGTTTATTCACACTCCGCAAGTTTTTCCTCACAAGCTTTCCAAACCGCAGTATCTGCTTCAAAACACATTTCCGCCAACGACAAATTAATGTCACCCATTTGCACATAACCATTCTTCAGCTGTGCTTTTTTTTGCTCTGTCACATACGCCGCAAGCACCGTGCGAATCAAGTTCGAACGGCTAACCCCATCCTGCACCGCAAATGCATCAAGCTCACCAACCAATTCCTCCGGTAAGCTAAGCAATATTTTTTTATTCTTTGTCATCGGCCTCAACCCCCATTCTGCCTATGTACCCGGGTAGGAGCGCATAATGCATCACAATATATAACCCCTCTATATACTGTAATTATATATGCCGCAAAAGTCGATGTCAATAGAAATATCTGCCTAAAATACCTGCCTATTCCGCAGTGCGATAGATGCGCGGCACACGCGCACCGATATCACAAACCACTTCGTAATTGATGGTATTGAGCAGCTTTGCCATTGCATCCGCGCTAAAGCCCTCGCCCATCAAAACCACCTCGTCGCCGACATGGATAGTATGGACATTTGTAAGGTCAATCATACATTGATCCATACAAATTCTGCCGATTTGCTTTACACGCTGTCCGCATACAAACATCTCCGCTTGCCCGCTCATCGTGCGCGAATAGCCATCTGCATAGCCAACGCAAACCGTACCAACGCGCATATCCTGCGGTGCTGTGTATGTATTTCCGTAGCTCACAGGCGTACCGGATTTGATTTCTTTTATGTGTGTAATACGCGCTTTCCACGTCATTGCCGGCTTTAAATCGATTTTACCGTAGGTCGTTTCGTCAGGATGCAAGCCGTACAAAATAATACCGGGGCGCACCATATCCAAATGCATATCCGGCTCTAATACGATACCTGCACTGTTACAAATATGGCGAATACCAACGTCAATCCCTTTTCCGCGAAGCGCATCACAAATATGCATAAAACGATTGTACTGCAACTTCGTATAATCTCTATCCGTATCCGAACAGGAAAAATGACTGAATATACCGTCAATTACTATATTTTCAAGCGTGCTGATGTGCGCAATGCTTTCTACGGTATTCTGCGCCATTTCTTCAGCTGCTGCAAAACCCAAACGGCTCATTCCCGTATCTAATTTAATATGAATACGCAAATTTCTCTTTAGGCGCACCGCAGCCTGCGATAAATGCTTTGCCGTATTTTCATTGTAAACCGTCGGCATAATTTCATGCTTTATCAAGGTTTCTGCCGCATCCTCCGGCACATAGCCCAAAATCAGAATCGGCTCAGTTGCCCCGCCCGTGCGCAGCTCGACTGCCTCCTGCAGTGTCGCAACCGCAAAGCAGTCTGCACCGTTTTCACGCAGCACTCTGTATGCCTGTAGCATACCATGCCCATAGGCATTTGCTTTAATGACAGCCATAATTTTTGCATTTTCATTCGTCATCTTGCGAATAATACGCATATTATGCGCCATCGCTTCCAAATCAATTTCCGCCCAAGTGCGGTAATCATCTGCATTAAACATTCTATTCAAATCCTCCCGACAATTTTAAAATTCCTGTCGCAGTTTTTTTGATGGCATATGGTAAATAATACAGCATATCGCACGCACTCATACCATCCTCACCTTTGTCCTCAGCTGCCAAGTCACCGGCAAGTGCGTGTATATACACTGCCGCTTGCAAGGCTGAAAACATATCCATTGTACGCGACAGCAAGGAAGCACATATTCCGGCGAGCACATCACCGCTGCCGGCTGTTGCCATACCGCTGTTGCCCGCAAATCGATTCACCGCTACTTGTCCATCCGGCGCGGCAACAACCGTATAAGCACCCTTTAAAATCACATATACATTATATTCTGCAGCAAACTTTTTTGCATATTCAATTCTGTCTGCTTCAATCTGTGCAACATTTACCCCTAAAAGGCGCGCCATTTCGCCACTGTGCGGCGTAATTACAATCGGTTGCCTGTGTCCCGAAAGTACGTCTACATTCTGCGCAAGCGCATAAAGACCATCCGCGTCAAGCACAATCGGCTTTTCTACCTCTGCAATAATACGGTTCAAAAGTGTCTGCACTGCATATTCTCGTCCAACGCCCATTCCAAATGCCAATACATCATATACATTTGCCTGTCTGATTGCCTTTGCATCATATTGAAGACCGCCGTTTTCCTCGGAAAGCGCGAGTGTCATAACCTCTGTGGTCTTGATTTCCATAATCTCGGAAAGACAAGCCGGTACACCTGCGCAAACCAGTCCTGCGCCGCTTTTTAATGCCGCCTGCGCACTCATATACACTGCACCGCTCATTCCCCGGCTGCCGCCGAGCACAAACACTTTTCCAAAATCGCCTTTATGCGCATTGCGCCTGCGTGTCCCCAATGCCGCAAGTGCTGTTTTGGGCATAATCACCTCGGCTGCCGGCTTAACACTTTGCTTTGCTTCTGCCGGAATACCGATATCTGCTATAGCGATTTCACCATAAAAGCTACAACTGTCAAACAAAATTGCCGAAAGCTTGCAACCCGTAAATGTAACCGTAACATTCGCTTGAATGCATACCCCTTCCACGTTGCTCGCATCCGCCGAAACACCGCTTGGAATATCCGCCGAAACAACAAATGCATTCGATGCGTTAACTGCACTGACCAACATCGCATCCGCACTGCTAAGCGCGCCGCGAAAGCCGAAGCCGTAAAGCGCATCTACCACAATATCCGCCTGCGCAATCGCCGCGAGTGCCGCATCCAAATCTCTGATTATCTCAATTCCATACAAGCTTGCCTGCGCATAGTAATGCGCCGCATCCGGCGAAAGTGTATCCTCCGGCGCAAGGCACACAATTTGCACCATCGCGCAGCGTGTCACAAGCATACAAGCCGCTGCAAATCCGTCGCCGCCGTTATTGCCCCTGCCACACAGGATTACACAGTTTTTTTCTGCAAGCGAAATGCGCTTTTCCATCTCGGATACAATGCTTGCCGCTGCATTCTCCATCAACCGCAGACCGGGAATACCGCACGTTTCAATCGCATAACGGTCAACCGCTTTCATTTGCGCACCGGTATATACAGATACATTCATCTTAGTTCTCCTCTTCCGGTGTATGTATATTCTTCGGATTGTACTTTTTCATCATTTCTAAAATTTCATCGCTTGGCTCAAACAAAAGGCGTGTGCGCTCTGCATTGTACATAAAATCAGCATAATACACCTTTGCGCCCGGCGCATCCGAAACTGCAGATATCAAATACAAATGCGCCGGCACATTGCTGTACTGTCTGTCAAAACGTTCATCGTCTCTGCGCGCGCAAAACGTAATATCGCGCATACGCACGGAAACCAAATTCTTTCTGGTGCTTTTTGCATAAATCACATCCACATCCAGTTCCCCGTTGACAAAGACATACTCATATTCCACATTTTGTCTGCGTAAAAGCATCCAACAACCATACCACACAGCCACTACGCACAAAAGGCAAACCATAACCGTTATCTGACTGTGCAAAAGAATTGGCAAATACGCAAATACCGCCGACAAAACAAGCGCTGCCAACACATACAATGCGCTTTTCACCTTATCTGCCGCTGTCTTATGATGCCTAATCATATATTCTGCATAGTTGTCCATTTCATTCACTCCATATATAAAAATATTTATATTATTTTATCATAGAAATAAACCGCCGTCAATCCATTATGCAACACAAAAAGCCGTTTCCGAAGAAACGGCTTTTCATACGATGTTATCTAAAATCAGTCTGCCTCTTTAAAGGTTTTTGCATCCGCATTTGTTTCTGCTTTTTCACCGCGCTCACCAAACTTACTGGTGTGTGCGCCAAGGTCACTTAAGGACGTACCGGCGTATTCCACCGGCTCGTAATCCGACCAATCCACGCTCCAAAGCTTCTTAGTTCTGAACGGCTCTTTAAACTTGTTGCCAAGCACGCCGCGCGCTTCCATCGAAATCATACACGCACGTGTGCAGCCGCGCGCACCGCATACCGCCTGTCCGGAATTGTACACATTTGCCGGCTTATTATAAAACGGCGAATGCGAGCCCGGTTTTACATCATCACGTCCCGGCTGATACTTGCCAATTTCACCTTCTGCGCAAATTTCACCACCGCGCATCGCGATATCGCAGGCATCGCAATCCAGCTCGCCCCACTCCACCTCGTGACCTGCAAGATTTACCTTTACGGTCTTGGTTGCGCTGATGGCATTGCCCGGACAATTCTTCACACAAGCCATACACTTGTTGCAAAGCTGCGGACCGTCGTAAATCGGGTCCGGCTCAAGCTCCATCTCTGTTAAAACGACACCGATACGCAGTCTCGGTCCGAACTCAGGTGTTAAAAACATCTTACTGTAGCCAATCTCACCGAGACCTGCAAGGTATGCGCAAATGCGCAGATGCAGCATAATATCCGGCTGCGGTTTACCTTCCTCCACTGCTTTGGAGTACTTTTCTCTCAAATTACCCTGATTGTCAATACCGCGCCAGTCGCTCTGATGACCGAGCGGCACCGCCTCGTAGCCTTCATCCTCAATTGCGCGACAAATGTTCATCACCGTCATCGGAATATAGATATACGTCAAGCCGCCATAACCCATTGCGGAATAGTTGCTGAAAAACGTACCTTCCTCAATACCGCGAAGCGAACCACGCATCACGCGAAAGCCCATAACAATCATAGATTTTGCCTTCGGCATAATAAAACGCGGATCCATCTGAATCGGCGCGCCCTCAAATCTGTCCATCGGTGCAATACCGACCAAGTCGGCACCACAGCTTTTTGCAAGTCTTTTAATTTCTGCACTGGTCATATCCCTATGCCCCCTATTTTTCATTCTATGTTTATATTGTACAAAGAAATTAAGTCTCCGTCAATGAACAATCCGATATAAATCTATCACGATTCGACTGTATACAAAAAAGCAAACTCATCTGAGTTTGCTTTTTTTATCTTCTATCTCTTTATTCAGCTTTTGTAAAAGTGCAATTGGCAATTTTAAACCATATGCCATCGTTGCCATATGCACATCCGGCTTATATTCACCGTGGAAATCACTGCCGCCACTGACTAAAAGCTCGTGCTGTTCACAGTAGCGCAATAAAAGCTCGGTTTGGTGCACGGTTTGTCTGCCGTGGTAGCACTCTGCACCGTCTAAACCAAATTCGCGAAGGGTATCGAGCGTTGCATAAAGCGCATCCGCCTCCGCTTCCGAAAACGACCGAAAGCCATGTGCCAAAAAGGCGTAACCGCCTGCCTTATGAATCAGCTCAATCGCCGTTTGCGCACCGATACGCTCGCGCGGTACATATACATTTGAAGTATCGGCAACATAATCACGAAGTGCTGTCTGCAAATCACCGCAGTATGCCTTTTCCACCAAAGCACGCGCAAAATGTACTCTGCCGATAGTATCCATACCGTAGCCGGGCTTGTATTTAAGCACGTCCTCTTCGGAAATCTTAAATCCTTGCGCATTGAAAAGCTCAAGCATTTTATAATTGCGCGCAGCGCGCTCGCTTTGCAAATTCTCCATCGCCGCAGCAAGGTCGGGTTGCTTTATATCAATATACAGGCCGAGAATATGCAGCTCACGACCGTGCGTTACACTTATTTCCACACCGGGAATCACGCTCACGCCGCATTTTTCACCCTCGGCGATTGCTTCATCCACACCTGTAACGGCATCATGGTCCGTCACCGCCAGCACACCGACCTGTGCACTTGCCGCGTGGCGCACCAACTCTGTTGGTGTGAGTGCACCGTCAGAAGCCATCGTATGCGTATGCAAATCAATGTATCGCATTATTTATCCCCCAAAAGTTTATTAAGCTCTGCACGGAAGGTGTCAATATCCTGGAATCGGCGATATACCGAAGTAAAACGAACATAGGCAACCTCGTCGATATCCTTTAAAAGCTTCATTGCCATTTCGCCGACTTCTTTACTTGAAAACTCACGCTTTAAGGAATTCGACATATTCGCTTCAATCGTGCTGACCAAATTTTCAAGCTCCGCCAAAGATACCGGACGCTTAACACAAGCACGCATCAAGCCGCCTAAAAGCTTCTGGCGGTCAAACGGTTCACGCGAATTATCGCTCTTAATCACGACCATCGGAATGGTTTCCACCTTCTCATAAGTCGTAAAACGGCTTTGGCACGCAATACACTCACGACGGCGGCGAATCGCACTGCCCTCCTCCGTCGGTCTCGAGTCAATTACCTTACTGTCTACGCAATCACAAAACGGACATTTCATACAAATAACCTTCCCTTCACAAAAGAAGTTTCCACAATCTATTGTAACTTTCTTACATTATATAGCAAGAATTAGTAGATGGCAAGTTACAATTTGAATACAATCCCAACAATTGCCGCAAAAGCGATAAATGCAATCGGATGCAGCTTCTTTGTCGGTTTCACATAATTGGTCAGCACAAAAATCAATGCTGCAAGCACAATGCCGCCGATTTGAAACAAATCACGGATATTGCCCGTTTGCGTAAACAAATCCGTGTTCAAAAATACGACACTTAAGACACCGACACCTGCAGAAGCAATCAGCCCCATTGATGCCGGTCTGAGTCCGTAAAACGCCGCATTGACATAACGGTTGTCGCCAAATGCCTTCAAAAACTGCGCAATAATCAAAATAACAATCACCGACGGTGTAATCAACCCAAGCGTTGCAATAACGCATCCCAAAACACCTGCGGTTTCAAAGCCGATATAGGTTGCCATATTGACACCAATCGGTCCCGGCGTTGATTCCGACACGGCAATCATATCAATCAGCTGCGCCTGCGTAAACCAGCCGAACTTGTCTGACATATCCGACAAGAACGGAAGCGTTGCCATACCGCCGCCGACAGCGAAAAGGCCGGTTTTAAAGAATTCCCAAAACAGCTTTAGTAAAATCATGCCTTTTTCGCCCCCCAATTCTTTAGAATAATCCCCGCAAGTGCCGCCAGCAACACAAAAATCACCGGCGAAACATCAAATATGGTCGCGCAAAGGAAAACTGCCAGGAAAATCACAAAGCACCAAACGTCCTTCACCGCACTCTTCCACAATTTGCGCACCGCATTAAAGATAAATACACATACGCAGGCACGGATGCCGGCAAAGGCGTGTGTCACAATCTCCATTTCCGCAAAATTGCTGATAAACGCAGCGATAATTGCAATAATTACCACCGATGGAAAAACCACACCGAGCGTTGCCGCGATACCACCGAGAATGCCCGCTGTCTTCTGCCCGACAAATGTGCCGACATTGACTGCAATCACACCGGGCGTACACTGCCCGATGGCATAATAATCCGTAATTTCCTCATTCGTTGCCCAGCCCTTTTTCTCCACAATCTCCGCTTGAATAAACGGAAGCATTGCATAGCCGCCACCGAACGTACAAACGCCGATGCGCGCAAAGGACCAAAACAGCTGCCATAAAGTTTTCATAGTTTTCCTCCCACCGAAGCAATTTATTTGAGTTCAAACTCGCCAAGCTTCGTGTCCAATACAAAATCCGGCTTTAATTCGCGCAGGCGCGC
>JAFQPV010000011.1 GCA_017411585.1 Clostridia bacterium
GACCGCGCAGGATTTCGACACTGTCCATATCCTTTTCATCGACCGGCTTTACAATCATATTATCGTTAATTAAAAATTCCTCCGGCAGCACAAATTCCGGCATATCTCCAAGTGCTCTCGGGTCGGTTAAAACGCCTGCTACGGCAGAAGCTGCTGCTACTTCCGGAGAAACCAAATAAATCTGGCCGTCCTTTGTGCCGGAGCGGCCCTCGAAGTTACGGTTAAAGGTACGCAGCGAAATACCCTTCGAGTTCGGGGACTGACCCATACCGATGCACGGACCGCACGCGCTTTCCAAAATACGCGCGCCGGCGTCAATCAAAATCGAGAGTGCGCCGTTGTCAGCAAGCATATTTAATACTTGCTTCGAGCCCGGTGCAATGGATAAGGATACATCCGGGTGTACGGTCTTGCCCTTTAAAATGTGCGCAACCTTGAGCATATCCTGCAAGGAAGAGTTTGTGCACGAGCCGATGCAGACCTGGTCAATCTTCATTTCGCCGATTTCTTTGATAGATTTGATGTTATCCGGCGAGTGCGGGCATGCTGCCAGCGGCTCTAATTCGGATAAGTTAATGGTGATTTCTTCTTCGTAAGCTGCGTCTGCGTCTGCGCTGAGTTCTACCCACACATCCTCGCGCTTCTGCGCCTTTAAAAATGCGCGGGTGATTTCATCGGACGGGAAGACGGAGGTCGTTGCACCGAGCTCTGCGCCCATGTTGGTGATGGTCGCTCTCTCCGGTACGGACAGCGTCTTTACGCCTTCGCCGCAGTATTCGATGACCTTGCCCACGCCGCCCTTAACGGACAGGATGGACAACAGCTTCAAAATAACATCCTTTGCTGCAACCCACGGCTTTAATTTGCCGACGAGCTCGACCTTGCAAACCTTCGGGCAGGTGATGTAGTATGCGCCGCCGCCCATCGCAACTGCAACATCCAGGCCGCCTGCGCCGATGGCGAGCATACCGATACCGCCGCCGGTCGGGGTATGGCTGTCGGAGCCAATCAAGGTCTTGCCCGGTGCGCCGAAGCGTTCTAAATGCACCTGATGGCAGATGCCGTTGCCCGGACGCGAAAAGTAGATGCCGTGCTTTTTGGCAATCGAACCGATAAAGCGATGGTCATCTGCGTTTTCAAAGCCGGACTGCAGCGTGTTATGGTCAATATATGCAACGGAGCGTTCTGTGCGCACGCGCTTAACACCCATTGCCTCAAATTCTAAGTATGCCATTGTGCCGGTTGCGTCCTGCGTAAGCGTTTGGTCGATGCGCAGTGCAATTTCTTCGCCCGGCACCATTTCGCCGCCGACAAGATGGTTTTTAATAATCTTTTGTGTAATATTCAGCCCCATATTACGTTCCTCCTTGGATTTGTATATAGACTTATATATTTTACAAAAAAATGCATAAAAAGTTAACATCAGCGCGAAAAAAAGAAAAGTTTATTTTTGACATATAAGTTCTTTATTTTTTCCATATACCCGCCTGCGGGGTTGTGGTATGATAAAATTAGAAAGGTGTGAGTATTATGGCAGAATTTAACGGGAAAAAGATTTTTGAGGCAATACCGGCAGATTTTCGGGAGGAAAAGGCATCGTTTCTGGAGTCTATAGAAAAATTCAAGCTAAAGAAGCAGGCAGAGGCAAAAGCGCACAGAGATGCGTATATGACGCCGGAAAAGCTTTTTGCAAACCGCGAGGAATATGTGCGTGCATACGAGGATATGATTTTGTTGCACAAAGAGGAAGTGTGCGGCGTGCCGAAGTATAAAAAAGAGCACATCGGCAGCGACGATTTCGGCGAAATCTATAAGCTTGCAATTGAGGTGATGCCGGAGTTCTGGTTTCACGGTATCCTGACCATTCCGCACGGCGTAGAGCGCGCACCGCTCGTGATTGCGCAGCATGGCGGCGGCGGTACGCCGGAGCTTTGCAACGATTTTATCGGCGAGAATAACTATACCTGTTTTACCAAGTATATTTTAGAAAGAAAGATGATTGTCTTTTCGCCGCAGCTGTTATTGTGGCGCTTTAAGATGGTGACGGGAGAGGTGTTTCCGCCGTATCCGGGACTGGAGTTTGACCGCGATAAAATCGACGGCGCACTCGAAAAGGTCGGCGAAAGCATTACGGGCTTGGAGGTCTTTTGCCTCAAGCGCTGTATTGATTTGTTAGAAACGATGGATTTTGTGGACGAAGACCGCATCGGTATGCTGGGGCTTTCCTACGGCGGTTTTTATTCGATGTATACTGCGGCAGTGGAGCCGAGAATTAAGGTTGTTTACAGTGCGGGCGTATTTAACGACCGCAGCAGCTTTGCGATGCGCTCCTGGAGCTGGCGAAATTCGTCGTATCAGTTCCACGATGCAGAGGTGTGCGCCCTGATTGCGCCGCGTCCGCTCTTTATTGACATAGGGCAGGACGACCCGGTGTTTGACACGAGCCATTCCGTCGAAGAGGCGGCGCGCGTAAAGAAATACTATACATATCTCGGCAAGGAAGAGAATTTTACCTATAACTATTGGAAGGGTGGTCACCGCTTTGACATTGCCGGCGGCAACATCCATCGGTTTTTGGATGCAGTTGAAGGTGTGTGATTTCTTCAACGCTATGTCGGTTACAGGATGGTGCATTTTCTGAAACGCAAATTGTATTCGTACGGCAGGAGCTTGCTCCTGCCATTTTTTTATGCAGTCGTGAGCAATATATTTTAATTTTTGCAATATAATCATATTTACATTTGCAATATTTTCCTATACAATAGATGCAAAGGGGGTAA
The DNA here is from genome assembly GCA_017411585.1 of Clostridia bacterium. Lineage (GTDB taxonomy): Bacteria > Bacillota > Clostridia > UBA1381 > UMGS1253 > RGIG2041. The sequence continues at coordinate 2,781 of JAFQPV010000011.1, forward strand.
TTCCTATGATAAAGAACAGATATTTTGAAAATCCGGAAATCTTCCGCGTTGGCACGATGCCGCACAGAAGCTTTTACAAGCCGGAAAACAAAGAAAATTATATGGATTTAAACGGCGCGTGGGGGTTTTATTACTTCGACCGCTATTTTGACTGCCCGGAGGGCATTGAAAGCGCAAGTGTAAGTGAAGCGCCGAATCTTTTGGAGGTGCCGTCTTGCTGGCAGATGCATGGTTACGATATTGCGCAGTATGTAAATATTTGTTATCCGTACCCGGTCGACCCGCCGTATGTGCCGTCGGAAAATCCGATGGGCGTATATGTGCGTGAAATCGAGCTGCCGAAAAATTGGGACGGCAAGGATGTTTGCATCAATTTTGAAGGTGTGGATTCGTGCGCGAATTTGTTTGTCAACGGAAAAGAGCTTGCGTATTGGCAGGGCTCGAGAAACCGCGCGGAAATTGACATTACCAAGGCATTAAAGCCGGGCAAAAACCTCATTTGCGTGAAGGTGTTAAAGTGGTGCGACGGCAGTTATTTGGAAGACCAGGACTACTACCGTTTTTCCGGCATTTTCCGCGATGTATATCTGCTCGCGCGCGACAAAAAGCGCATCCACGATATTTTTATTAAAGGGGATTTGGATGCGGAATATAAAAATGCGACCGTCAGCGTCGATGTAAGCTACATCGGTAAGACGGACAGCGCACTTTCCGTCTATGCGCCGGACGGCACACTGGTGTATGAACAAAAGAAAATCGGCACAAAGGCGGAATTTACCGTTGAAAACGCAAGTCTCTGGAACGCGGAGCAGCCGAATTTGTATAAATTCGTATTTGCTTGCGGCGAGGAGGAAATTGTGCAGCTCTTTGGTCTGCGCAAGGTGGAAATCGGCACAAAGGCAGAGCTTCTCATTAACGGCAAGTCTGTAAAATTAAAGGGTGTCAACCATCACGATACGCACCCGCTTACGGGGCGCACAATGTCTGTCGAGGATATAAAAATCGACCTCGATTTGATGAAGCAGCACAATGTAAACTGCATCCGTACCTCGCACTATCCGCCGGCATCGGAGTTTTTGCGCCTTTGCGACGAATACGGCTTTTATGTGCTCGATGAAGCCGATATGGAAACGCACGGCTTTTGCTGTGACGTGCCGGGCTACGGCTATAGTGCATTCAATCCGAAGTGGCCGAGCGATATGCCACAGTGGAATGCCGCGCACATTGACCGTATTGAATCGATGGTCGAGCGCGACAAAAACTGCCCGAGCGTTATCATCTGGTCGCTCGGCAACGAGGCAAATTACGGCAAAAACTTTATAGATATGGCTGCTTGGGCGAAGGCGAGAGACAACACGCGCCTTGTACACTATGAGCGTGCAACCGGTCTCGCATACGAGGACAGGACGATGGACCTTTGCTCGCTGATGTATGTGTCGTTAAAGGAACTGGTGGGGCGTGGCAAGAACAGCAAAAAAGACCCGCGCCCGTTCTTCATTTGTGAGTATTCACACGCGATGGGCAACGGCCCGGGCGATTTGGCAGACTACTGGGAAGTGATTAACAAGTATCCGCGCTTAATCGGCGGTTGTATCTGGGAGTGGGCAGACCATAGCGTGCTCGTAGAAGA
>JAFQPV010000084.1 GCA_017411585.1 Clostridia bacterium
CTGCTTTTTCTTTTAGGAGATGCTATGAAACGACTTTTGGGCGCGGTGCGCCGCGCAATGGAAGATTATAATATGATAGAGGCAGGGGATGTGGTTGCGGTCGGCGTGTCCGGCGGCAAGGATTCTTTGATGCTTTTGTATGCGCTTGCACAGCTGAAGAATTTTTATCCAAAGCCGTTTACCATAAAGGCAATTACGCTGGATTTAGGCTATGGTCACGATTATAAAGAGATTGCAGCGCTGTGCTGCGAATTGGGTGTAGAGTTTATTGTCGAGCGCACGCAAATCCGCGAGATTGTGTTTGATATCCGCAAAGAGGAAAATCCGTGTGCACTTTGCGCCAATTTGCGCCGCGGCGCGCTGCACAATGCGGCGGTGGCACACGGCTGTAACCGCGTTGCGCTCGGCCATCATTACGACGATGTGATTGAAACCTTTATGCTAAGCCTTATGTATGAGGGCAGAGTCTCGTGCTTTTCTCCGGTGACGTATCTGGAGCGCTGCGGACTGTATATGATTCGCCCGCTGATTTACGTGGAGGAAGCGAACATTCGCCGCTTAGCACATCGTTTTGCATTGCCGGTATGGAAAAATCCGTGCGTTGCAGACGGCAACACCAAGCGTGCCGAGGTCAAAAAGACGGTTGAAGCGATATGTGCCGGCGACCGTGATATGAAAAAACGGCTGTTTAACGCTGTGAAAACGAGCGACATTCAGGGTTGGAAATTATGAACATTCAAGAAGAATTATTCAAGTTACAGGATTTAGAATATAAAGCATTTCATTCGCGCCTGATGCCGACGGTGCCGGAAGACAAGGTTATCGGTGTGCGTGTGCCGCAGCTTCGAAAGCTCGCGAAGATATTTTTCAAGGATGTTGCGAGCAAGGCTTTTTTGGAGGATTTACCGCATAAGTATTATGAAGAAGACAACATACATGCTTTTGTGGTTGAGCAAATCAAGGCTTTTGATGTTGCGCTTTTGGAAACGGAAAAGTTTTTGCCGTATATCGACAACTGGGCGACCTGCGATATGTTTTTGCCGAAGGTGTTTAAGTTGAATAAAGAAAAACTGTTGCCAAGCATTCAAAAATGGCTTGTGAGCGACAAAACCTACACAATCCGATATGGGATGGGTGTTTTGCTTAAATTGTTTTTAGATGGCGATTTTAAGCCGGAATACTTAAAATGGGTCGCTGATGTAAAGTCGGAGGAGTACTACATTCGTATGATGCAGGCGTGGTATTTTGCAACTGCGCTTGCCAAACAGTACGACAGCGCAATTGTGTACTTAACCGAGCACCGTTTGGATGTATGGACGCACAACAAAACCATTCAAAAGGCGATAGAAAGCTATCGAATAGATAAAGAGACGAAGACGTATTTGAGAATGCTGAAAAGGTAGATATGCTTTTCAGGAATGGATGGGGAAGATTATGAAAATTAAAATATTTGTTTGTTTGCTTGTTGCTGCTCTTGCTGTTTATGTGACTATTGGAATTGTAAATGATATGAAAATAGAAAAGGTTTATAAGCAGGCGGTTACGTATATGCAAGCGGCAGAATATGAGGCAGCAATTGAGCAGCTTATACTTGTGAATGATGGAAAAATTAAGAAAACTGATTATCTTCTATATGGTTCACATGCGGAAATAGCCAAAATCAGTTATAAAGATTCTGCTACTTTGCTTGCTTATGCATTGGCAAAGGTAAGCTATGAAGCGGGAAAAGATATGAATCATACAGCATGCTTTGTGGATTTTATTTCTGATGGCTACAATCAAACCTTAAGTGATGAAATCATTGCATTTAAACAGGTTTTTGAAACGGAGTATGGGGTATATCAATACGAAAAAAGCAAAAAACGTGCGGCTGAAGAAGAACGCTTAAATAAATCTGCTCCTAATAGTGGAAAGAATAACAGAAGCGCCTATAAGCCATCGAGCGGATCTGGTGTAAAAAACGGGAGCGGCAAAGAGCCTTATGGAATAAACGACTATGATACACCTGAAGATTTTTATGAGAGCAATCGTGATGAATTCTGGGATTATGATGAAGCACAAAGATATTATAACAGATACCATGAGAATCCGTAATAGTATGAAAAGGATGCAGTGAATTTTCACTGCGTCTTTTCTGTTGTGTAAAAATAATTTCAATTGCGTATAGCTATTGGCGGGTGAGCAGGGGATTCTTATAGGGGACGGC
>JAFQPV010000085.1 GCA_017411585.1 Clostridia bacterium
GTATTGTTTGCGTTTGCAAATGCGGCAAGCGGTGACATTATGGTGCAAAAAGCACCGGCGTGCACTATTGGTGTGCTTGCGCAGGCTGTAAAAGAATTGTTCCATGTGGATAATGAGATTAAAGTTATCGGCATTCGCCATGGTGAGAAGATGTATGAAACACTTCTGACGAATGAGGAATGCTCCGGCGCATTTGACATGGGTGATTTCTATCGCGTTCCGGCGGACAAGCGTGACCTCAATTATGATAAGTATTTTAAAACCGGCGATGTAGAGCGCAATCCGCTGACAGAGTTTAATTCGAATAATACGGCACTCTTGAGTGTGGAAGAAGTAAAAGAAAAGCTGATGACTTTGCAATACATCCGTGACGAGGTTGCAGCTTGGGAGGCAAAATAATGAAAATTTTGGTTACCGGGGCGAAGGGGTTTGTTGGTAAAAACCTTGTGGCATCACTTGCAAATATCCGTGACGGGAAGGATAAAACGACCGGTCTGGATTCCGCAATTGAGATTTTTGAGTATGATATCGATACGGAACCAAGCTTGCTTGATGGCTATTGTAAGGAAGCGGATTTTGTATTTCATTTGGCAGGGGTAAACCGCCCACAGAACGAAGCCGAATTTATGGAAGGCAATTTTGGTTTTACTTCCACACTTTTGGAAACGCTGGAAAAACATAAAAATGCTTGTCCGGTGATGATTTCCTCTTCGATTCAGGCTGCGCTGGACAATCCGTATGGCAGAAGCAAAAAAGCCGGGGAAGACTTGATTTTTGATTACGGTAAACGCACCGGCGCAAAAGTGCTGGTATATCGTTTTCCGAACTTGTTTGGTAAATGGTGCAGACCAAATTACAACAGTGTCATTGCAACTTTCTGCCACAATGTTGCACACGGACTACCGATTCAGGTCAACGACCCGAGTGTAGTGCTGAATTTGGTTTATATAGATGATTTAGTTGAAGAAATGCTTTTAGCATTGCAGGGGAAGGCACATATAAAAGACGAATATGCCTATGTACCGATTGTGCACGAGGTAACACTTGGCAGAATAGCGGAATTGATTTTTTCGTTTAAAGAAAGCAGAGAAACGAAAGCAGTACCGAATATGGAAGATGCTTTTACAAAGAAGCTGTACAGCACATATCTTTCATATTTGCCGGCAGATGCGTTTTCGTATCCGCTCAAAATGAATGTGGACGAGCGCGGTTCGTTTACAGAAATTCTGCGTACGCTTGACCGTGGCCAGGTGTCGGTCAATATTTCGAAGCCCGGTATCACAAAAGGCAATCATTGGCATCATACAAAGAATGAAAAGTTTGTTGTTGTGTCGGGAAAAGGTGTGATTCGCTTCAGAAAAATTGATGCAGATGAGGTTATAGAGTATTTTGTCAGCGGGGATAAAATCGAAGTCGTGGATATTCCGTGCGGTTATACACATAATATCGAAAACCTTGGAGAAACAGATATGGTTACCATTATGTGGTGCAACGAATGCTTTGACCCGGAAAAGCCGGACACGTTCTTTTTGGAAGTTTGATTTTAAAAGCTTGGAGGCATAGTAATGAAAAAATTAAAGCTTATGACAATCATCGGCACACGCCCGGAAATTATTCGCCTGAGCGAATGTATTAAGGCTTGTGACAGATATTTTGACCAAATTTTGGTGCATACGGGGCAGAACTGGGACTATACACTTAACCAGGTATTCTTTGATGATTTGGGTCTGCGTGCACCGGATTATTATCTGGATGCCGTAGGTGCTGATTTGGGTGAAACGATGGGTAATATTATTGCAAGGTCCTATCAGCTGATGGTAAAAGAAAAGCCGGATGCGGTATTTGTGCTCGGTGATACGAATTCGTGTCTGTCTGTTATCGGTGCAAAGCGTTTGCATATTCCGATTTTCCATATGGAGGCGGGCAACCGTTGCTTTGACGAATGTCTGCCGGAGGAAACAAATCGCCGTATTGTAGACATTATCTCCGATGTAAATCTGTGTTATAGTGAGCACGCGAGAAGATATCTGAATGCTTCAAGTGTTGCAAAAGAGCGCACCTACGTTGTCGGTTCGCCGATGGCAGAGGTGCTGCATAAGAATTTGGATTCTATTCGCGCAAGCAAGGTGCTTGAAAAACTTGGACTGGAAGCAGGAAAGTATATTTTGCTTTCTGCACACCGCGAGGAAAATATTGACACGGAAGAAAACTTCTTTAGTTTGATGAATGCAATCAATGCACTGGCAGAAAAGTATGATATGCCGATTTTGTATTCATGCCATCCGCGCAGCAAGAAGTTTATTGAGCAACGAGGCTTTGAATTTGACAAGCGCGTCATTGCGCATCAGCCGCTCGGCTTCCACGACTACAATCACTTGCAGATGAATGCATTTTGCGTTGTGTCGGACAGCGGTACTTTGCCGGAGGAAAGCAGCTTCTTCTTGTCGGTCGGCAATCCGATTCCGGCTGTATGTATTCGCACAAGCACAGAGCGTCCGGAAGCGTTAGATAAGGGCAATTTCATTTTAGCAGGCATCACGGAAGAGCAGGTGCTGCAGGCGGTAGAAGTGGCAGTTGCTATGAACGAAAACGGTGAGCTTGGTATTCCGGTACCGAATTATGTCGATGAAAATGTTTCTGCAAAAGTTGTGAAAATCATTCAAAGCTATACCGGCATTGTGGACCGTATGGTTTGGAGAAAATATTAAGAAAAAAGCGTTAAGGAATTTCCTTAACGCTTTTGCTTTAGCTCTAATTTATCGAAGAGTACTTGCCGCTTTTGCGCGTTTTCGTGCATTGGGGTAGCAGAAGAAATAACGCGTTTCTTTTTAAATAGCTTTGCAGCGATGCGGCTTAGGATAAACGTTACGTGGTGCACATAAGCAATAGGTAAAAGCAAAATGCTTTTGCGCAGATAATGGTAACGATGCTTCAAGTTTTTTAAACTGAAGCTGAGTTTTTCTTTGATGTTTTCGCGGCGATAGTTTGCATGATAAGCTGCAAAATCATCAGCACGCTCTTTTAGATATGCGTCGTGTGTGTCAATTCTGCCAGCCTCAGCGTGGCCGAACGCCCCGCCGGAGAGGCAATCCGCCATAAGCATATCTACAGCTTCCTCATCATAAGCAAAGTCGAAAAAGTTACCGGTATTGAAGCCGAGGTATTTTACACCGATGCCAAAAAGCGTATCAATAAATTTGCTGTAGCCGAGCTCTTTTGCAAAACTACGAAACGCGGCTTCATCTATATTGTCTTTGTTTTTACGCACATAAAGAAGAAAATCCGAAATCAGTCTTATGCCAAAACCGCCGCCGATAAAATGTGTCATAAGATGTGCAAAGTGAAAATAAAGACCGTCATTGACACCAATAGTGCAAAATTTCCCGAGTGCTTCAGTACTTGTTTGTATAAAGGCTTCACTTGGTTCCATTTTGCTATTGTACAGAATATCGTTTTGCAAATCTCCCTGCCATTTGATGTGTAGTTCGATTTTGCCGCAGGCATTGCTTTTGCAGTCACAGTGATGTGCGTGCGGAATGCGCGGTTCTACAGTGACACCGTTTTGCAAAAGCACGTCAACTGCGCGTGCTTCGTCTGCCGGATAGACAAACAAATCAATATCCGATGAAATGCGGCATTCCGGATGCGGATACAGCTCTGCAAGGGATTCACCTTTTAAGATGGCATAGGGAATACCTGCCTTGTCAAATGCGGCCAAGATTTTGCGTAAACCGTACATATGCTGCATATTTTTTACGCACTGAAAGAAAAATTTATTCCTGTAGTCGGCCCAATTTGCACAAGGGTCGCTGTCTTTGTACACATCTTTTAACACCATGAAAATCAGCGGCCAGGCATTGTGCCTGTCCGCTAATGTTTTAATTGCTTCTATATCGGGTTCAAATTCTGCATCCGGCGCGCTGTTATGAATGGCGCATCGGAATAAATGGATAAAATCCAAACAGTTTTTTGTCATTGCGTGCGCTCCTTTTGCGAAGTGTTTGAAGACTAGCGTTTGCGGTTTGCACTGCGATAACGCTTTCTCTTTAAATAACGGCGGCGTTTTCTTGCCTTGATTTGTGCAAGAATAACAAGCAGGAAAAATCCGCCTACAATCAAAATAATCGGAATCAATACCAGCGGATGCAGGAAGAAGGCAAGGATTTTGCTGAAAATAAGGGACAGATAGTCCGTTTTGATGTCCGTTCCGGCAACCAAATCCACGCTGCCGATTAGCTCATCTTTGTAATAGTAGCTTGCTTTGCCGACAACAGTGCCCTTTGTGATTGGAGCAACCATACCTTCCTGCGTCGTAATTTCGTGTGTGATTTCGGCAACCGTTGCATCCTTTGGAAGCAGTATTGCCAAATCTTCTTTGGACATTGCGGTGATGTAGTCTGCGCCGCGGCCATGCTTTACGTCGACTTCGGCTAAGATTTCATCCTTTGTGCTTAACGTCTTTTTTGAAAAGTTCTCAAAGCCGTACTCCAAAATGGCTTTGGAATCGATAAAGGAATAGATACCGTCTACCTGCTGCTTTGCACCGAGTGTAACGGCAATCAGATTTTCGTCACCCTTGGTTGCAGAAGATACCAAACAATTTGAAGCGGCGCTGGTGTAACCGGTTTTAACGCCGGTTGCCGCACTGTACGCATAACGGGAAGCACCGTTGATTAAATAGTTCGTATTACTTAAAATGCGCTGCTCCGGGTACTTGTTTGTCGGTTCTATGTAATACGTTAATGTATTTACAATTTTTCGGAAGGTTTCATTTTTCATGGCATAGAATGTGAGCTTTGCCATATCGCGTGCGGTGGTGTAGTGATTTTCGTCGTGCAAACCGTGCGGATTTACAAAGTGTGTCGATTCCATGCCGAGTTCTTTGGCTTTTGCATTCATTTGTTCAACAAAAGCGTCTACGCTGCCGCACATATGCTCGGCAAGCACGTTGCAGGCTTCATTAGCAGAGTAAACCAACACGCCGTGTAAAAGCTGTTCTACCGTAAGCTGTTCGCCCTGTGTAATGCCCATGTTGCTGGCACCGAGCGGAATATCCATCACTGCGTTGTAGCTTGCTGTTACCACGTCGGCAGGGTTGAGATTTTCGATAAACAAAATCGCACTCATAACCTTTGTGGTGCTGGCAGGAAACATTTTTGTATCTGCACTTTTTTCGTAAAGCACTCTGCCGGTATCTGCATCAATTAAAATGACTGCCCCGCTGATTGTGTCCGGCGCAGCGTAACCTATGTGAACAAATGCGGTTAATAAAATGAAAACGCAAAGACATGCGCATATTAATTTGTTTTTCATAGTTTTCTCCTTCATTGATAAACTGACAACAATAGTATACCAAAAAGCGAAAAAAATGGCAATAGTCTTTCCTTAAAAAGTAGAGCTTTGGTTTGTATGTACAATCCGCAATGCAATGCATTTATTACAAATCTGCTATTGCATGCGGAAAAATGATGCTACAATTTACAAAACTCTACCCAAGCTTTCGCCTCGGCAACGGAAGTGTCGTCCGGGATATACACATTGGTTTTGCAGTCGCGCTGCCCAAGACCGTCCGGCGGCGGATCAAGTGCCTTGCAAGGGTTGGCAAAAGGCGGTTTCTTCTTTTTGTTTGGTTTCTTTTTTGACATAGATGCACCATCCTTGTGTTAAAAAATCCGACCCAATAATAGTATGTGCGACAAGTAGTGCAATATACAAATTTTAAAATGTTACAAATTTTTGAACAACATATTAAAATAGTTTGACAAAAATTAAAAAATATGTTAGAATAAATCCCGAAAGTGATTTCGGAGGTTATTTATGAATATTTTCAAAAAAGCGGTACTTGTTGGTGTGTGCATGATGATGTTGTCTGCCACTGCAATTGCTGCTGAAGTGGGTAAAGGAACTACAGAAGGATTGAATGTGCGCAGCGCGGTAAATGGCGAGAAGCCGGCAACGGAGCTGCTTGATGTAAATCAAACTGCCTCTGCAACCGAGAAAAGCGGCGGTTGGAATAAAATTATTTATCGCGGCAAAGAAGTATATGTGTTTGGTGATGCCATCACAGTTCAGTTTTTGGATGGTGCGGTGCAAATGTTTGAGACACCGAAGTATGGCGTGTCTACGGCGAGTTATTTAAATGTTCGTACGGATGCATCGGAGGATGCAAAAGTTGCGCGCAGATTGTATAACGGCTGCAAGCTGGAGTTGGCGGGTGAATGCGGTGATTTTTATGCAGTGCAGGACGAAGACGGTCTTCAGTTTGTTTCCAAACAGTATGTTGATGAAATTACGCAAGAGGAATATGAGAAGATTGTTCCGGGCGATAATGTAATTGCTACGGCAATGCAGTATATCGGCACACCATATGTTTACGGCGGTAGTACACCGTCCGGCTTTGACTGCTCCGGTTTTGTTTCGTATGTGTATAGAAAGCTGGGTATCAGCTTAAATCGCACAGCAGCAGGTCAAATGAACAACGGATACCGTGTCAGCCTGAATGAATTGCAGCGAGGCGATTTGGTGTTTTTCGGCAGCGGCGGTTATATTGACCATGTCGGTATTTATGTCGGCAACGGCAATATGATACACGCGCCGTATTCCGGCAGAAGCGTATGTGTAGAGTCGATTCACAGCGGTTATTTCGGTCCGAGACTGGCAGGCGCAAGAAGAATTTTCTAAGACAAGTTGAAAAATGTCGAAATTTCTGATAAGATGAAAAGTAGATGCAAATGCATCTGCTTTTTGTATTGTAAATCTGAACAGAAATGGAAGCGTGCCACATGAAAGCGAAAGTGGTTTTATTATTTATTATATACTGCTTGTCGATTTTGATGGCTGTTAAAGGCATTGCGTTGGATGCAATGCTTGTTGTTTTGCTTTTGGTGTTGCTGTTTGCGCTGCGATTTGTATTTTTCAGAAAACGGATGCTTTTTACGGTTTTGTTGTTGCTTAGTTTCGGATTGGGCTTTGCACGAGCATCCTATTTAAATGATGCAGCTATGTTTGTGCCGGCGGAATTTGAAAACAGAATTGTCTATGTAACCGGTGTTGTACAGCAGGTGCAGCATGGCAAGGATTACAGACGTTATATTTTGCAGGCAGAGCAGATATATACAAAAAGACAGAGCGAAACCGTCTATGGTGATATAAATGCAAAAATAGCAGTTACTGCATACGATATAAAATCGGATAGAGCACTTTATGCCTACGGTGACCGTATCGAGGTGCGCGGAATATTTCGTTTGCCGGATACACCGGATAACGAAGGTGAATTTGATTTCGGGCTTTGGCATAAGACAGATGGTGTATATGGTAGTATTTCGACAAAGGAAGCCTATACAAAGTATGTAAACAAAGCGAAAATGCATCCTGTAATGCAGGCTGCGAATGATGTGCGCGCCTATTGTAGTGCAACAATCCGAAAATACATCGGTGGTGACGCCGGTGCGTTGCTGAGCGGTATTTTGTTTAGTGACCGTTCAGACATGTCGGCAGAGTTGGAAAAGAACATTACCATTGCAGGCTTAAACCATATTTGTGTTGCATCGGGCTTGCATATTTCTATGCTGTATGGTATTCTGATGTTTCTTTTTGTGCAACTGCGCATTCGGCGATGGGTGTATTATCCGATATGTTCTTTGATTTTACATATGTTTGCGTTGGTTGTTGGCGGCGGACCGTCTATCACGCGTGCGATGCTGATGTTTGATTTATGTATGCTTGCATTTTTTACGCGCGGCGATGAGGACCGGTTGTACACATGCGTATGTGCCGGCTTTATTATGCTGATTGTAAATCCGTTGTATTTATTCAGTGTCGGATTTTTGTTGTCTTTTTCCTGCGTTTTTGGTATACTGTTATTTAGCAGGCGTGTAGATGCGTTTCTGGTTCGTTACCTGCGTTTTCGAAGTATATCGGGGGCATTGGCGGTCAGTCTGTGTGCGCAAATTTTCACTGTGCCGATTTTGATAAGTCACTTTAATGCATTGTCGGTCTATAGCGTGTTTTACAATTTGGCAATTACGTGGAGTGTGCCGTTTGTGATGGTTGGCGGCATTTTGCTTTTAGCATTATCGTTGTTTTGGCATCTTGGGGCACAAGTTTTTGCGGCGGCGCTGCGGTTTTTCATGCAGTCTATATGCGTCGTTGTCAGCAGTGCATCGAAAATTCCGTTTTCTACCGTAACGGTTGGCACACCAAATTTTGCCGGTGTCGTATTTTATTATGCAGCGATCGCCGTGGCATATTGCCTTTTGTGTGCGAAAAAAGTATATGCGCAGCTTTGCATACGCGTGATGCACATTTGCATGCTGTTTATAACGATACTTTCCGTATTGAGCAGCGCATATCTTAAATTGAGCTTTATTAATGTCGGCGAGGGAGACAGTGCGCTTTTGGAGTCGCCGCACGGCGTCACTGTGTTGATTGACGGCGGCGGAAGTCCGGCATTTAGCGAAAGAAACGTCGGAGAGGATACGGTGGAGCCGTATCTGCGCCACAAAGGGATTGGGGCGCTTGATTATGCGATCGCTTCGCATTACGATAAAGACCATGCACAGGGTATCTTGTACATTTGTGAAAATATGCACGTAAAAAATTTAATTCTGCCGATGCGCAATGCAGCATATGAGACGGAATATAAAACTGCGCTGGAGCGATGCGCGAAGCAGCGTGGTATCAAAGTGCATTATATGCAAGCAGGCGGCAGTATGCAGTTGCCGGATGGGTTAATGCTGGAGGCGCTCAGTCCGGATGCGGAAATGCTCAAACGTAAGCTGTCGGAGAACAATTTATCCTTGGTGCTTCGTTTGCGGTACGGTGAAAATGATGTGCTGTTTACGGGTGACATCGAAAAGCTTGCAGAAAAGAAAATGCTTGAACGTGATGCAAATGTGCAGGCGGATATACTGAAAGTAGCACATCACGGCTCGGAGACATCCAGCGCAGCTGCTTTTATAGAAAACGTAGCCCCGCGTTATGCGCTGATTAGCGCAGGCGACAGCGATGTATACGGGCATCCGCATATAACTACCGTGCAGACGATTGAAGGGTGCGGTGCAGAAATCTATAACACTGCCGAAGACGGCGATGTTACGTTTTATATGCAAAAGAGCGGTGTAAAATGGATAGAGTAAGGAGAAAGCTTTATGGCAAAAAAAACAGATGGCAGCCTTGAAAAATTGCGCCAAAACTTGCGCGATGGTAAATTGCTTCGTGTCTATCTTTTGTTTGGGGAAGAGGCTTATTTAAAAGAGTATTATTGCAAAGCCATTCGCGAGCAGGTTTTAACCGGCGTGATGGACGATTTTAATTATATCGTTTTGGAAGGCGAAAAGACGGATTTGGACCTTTTGCGCACGGAAATTGATACGCCGCCGATGCTGGCAGAGAAAAAGATGATTTTGGTCAAGTACAGCGGTATTTTCAAATCTGCATCGGAAGCAGTGAAAACGTTTTGGAGCGAAACGCTTTCTGATTTGCCGGAGTACTTGTGTTTGGTGTTTTATGAAGAAGAGGCAGACAAGCGTGGTGTGTTGTACAAAGCGGTAAATGCAAACGGATTAGCGGTGGACTGCGCGTATATGGAAGGCAGTGAGCTAATCAATTGGGTGGAGCGCAGCTGCAGAAGTGCCGGAAAAAAGATGAGCCGTGAAACTGTGGAATATTTGATTAAAAATTGCGATAACGGTATGCACGCCATTTCACGTGAGTTGGAGAAGTTATATGCATACGGGGAAGAGACAATCACAACAAAGGACATTGACCGACTTGTCACCAAATTGCCGCAGAGCCGCGTGTTTGAAATGATTGACTGTATTATGAAGCGCGATGCAGAGGGGATGTTTTCGCTTTTGGAGCAGGCAAAGACCTTGAAGGAATCGCCGTTTATGATTTTAGAGAATCTGTGCGGTTATTTTTCGAAAATTCTGCACACGCAGTTTTTGCTTCAAAGCGGTGCAACGCCGCCGGAGATTGCATCTAAAATCAAGGTGCCGCCGTTTTTTGCGCGTGATTATATTGATTATGCCAAGCGGTTTAGCTGTCCGTTTTTAACACAGGCGATTCAAAAAATCAACACAATTGACTATGAAATCAAGTGCGGCAGAGCGCGGGATTGGCTGTCTATTGAGCAATTTTTGGCAAATTGCATACTTTATCAAAAAAAGGGTTGACAAACCTGAAAATAACTGTTATACTATTTTGGAAAACAAAGCAGAGCAAATTTGCTCTCACCGTACGGCGGCGCTGCTTCGGTTAAATATTCCGATTTTACCCTATAGGTAAAGTGTGTGTATATTTATGCGGATGCCGTTTGCGGTGTCCGCATTTTTAATGCTTTGAATTTAATATGGATGGTGATATTTATCAGTATCAAAGAGCAACAAATCAATGAAGAAATTCGCGACAAGGAAGTCCGTGTAATCGGTGCAGACGGTGCACAGCTCGGCGTGATGGCAATTGCAAAAGCACAGGAACTTGCGATTGAAGCAAACCTGGACCTTGTAAAGATTGCTCCGCAGGCACAGCCGCCGGTATGCAAAATTATGGATTACGGTAAGTATAAGTTCGAGGCTGCGAAGCGCGAAAAGGAAAACCGTAAAAACCAAAAGGTTATCGAATTGAAAGAGGTGCGTTTGTCGCCGACAATCGATACCTACGATTTCGAGACAAAGCTGAATTCCGCAATCAAGTTTTTGAAGAGCGGCAATAAGGTGAAGGTTACAGTGCGTTTCCGTGGTCGTGAGATTCACCATTCATCCACTGGTGCAGAGCTGCTGGAGCGTTTTGCAAACAGTGCTGAGGAATTCGGCACGGTTGAAAAGGGCGCAAAGCTGGAAGGCAGAAATATGGCCATGGTAATGGCGCCGAAGGCGTAATCAAAGAAAAAATTAAGAAACTGGAAGGAGTGTTTAATATGCCGAAGATCAAGACACATAGAGGTGCGGCCAAGAGATTTTCCGTTACAAAATCCGGTAAGGTGAAAAGAGGTCAGGCTTTCAGAAGCCACATTCTCACAAAGAAGACAACAAAGAGAAAAAGAGGTCTGCGTAAGTCCGCTTATGCAAGTGCAGCCAACGAGGCTACAATCAAGAAGTTAATTCCATACAAATAATAAACATCGGAAAGAAGGGAAATTGTAATGGCTAGAGTTAAGGGTGCTATGGTCACCAAGAAAAAGCATAGAAAGATTTTAAAGCTCGCTAAGGGTTACAGAGGCGCAAAGAGCAAGCTCTTCAGAACAGCAAATGAAGCAGTTATGAAGTCGCTCAAGTACGCATACATCGGCAGAAAGCAGAAGAAGAGAGATTTCAGAAGACTTTGGATCGCTCGTATCAGCGCTGCTGCTAAGATGAATGGTATGAACTATTCTACATTCATGAACGGTCTTAAGAAGGCAAACATCGAAATCAACAGAAAGATGCTTTCTGAGATTGCAATCGCAGATCCAGCTGCTTTCACAGCTTTGGTTGAGAAGGCAAAGGCTGCTCGCTAATTATAAGCTATTAAAGCCGTATCTGAGGATACGGCTTTTTGCTTGGAGGAAAAGTTATGACATATACATACAGAACCAAGGGTGTTTGCTCGATGCAGATTCAGTTTGACTTAGAAGCCGGCATTGTAAAAAATGTGCAGTTTATGGGTGGCTGCAGCGGCAATACCCAAGGCGTTGCAAAACTTGCCGAGGGTAGAGAGGCTAAAGAACTCGTAGCCCTTTTGGAGGGCATTAAATGTGGATTTAAATCCACGTCCTGCCCGGACCAGCTGGCGCAGGCAATTAAAGAGGCATTGTAAAAAGTCGGTGTGATTTCACACCGACTTTTTGAATTGGTAACAATGATTTAGCGGTCCGTTGCCTCTGCCTAAATCCAGGTTGGCAGCCAGCGCACCGGAGAGATAGTCCTTTGCGTGGTGAATGGCATCTTCTAATGCAAAGCCCAGGGCAAGGTTTGCGGCAATGGCTGAGGAAAGCGTACAACCTGTGCCGTGTGTATTTGGATTTTGGATACGCTTGCCTTCAAACCAACGGAAAATGCCGTTTTCGTACAACAAATCGTCTGCATTGTCCGTGTTATGCCCGCCTTTTAACAGCACAGCTATATTGTAGGTGTCGCCGATTTTCTTTGCTGCAGATTGCATACTGCATTTGTCAGAAATTTTCATTTTTGTTATCGTTTCTGCTTCGGCAATGTTTGGAGTTGTGAGCGTTGCAAGCGGCAGAAGCTTTTCTTTTAGTGTGCCAAGTGCATTTGTTTGCATTAAATCTGCGCCGCTTGTTGCAACCATCACCGGGTCCAGTACAATGTTTTTTGCATTGTAAAAGCACAGCTTTTCTGCAATGACTTCAATCAGTGGGGCAGAGGAAACCATGCCGATTTTCACGGCATCGGGAAAAATGTCGGTGAATATGCAGTCGAGCTGCGCAGCTAAAAATGCAGGTGTTACTTCCGAAATGGCAGTTACACCTATCGTATTTTGCGCCGTGAGCGCCGTAATGGCACTCATTGCATATACCCCGTGCATCGTTATAGTTTTGATATCTGCCTGAATGCCTGCGCCACCGGAGCAGTCCGAGCCGGCGATGGTTAATGCTGTTTTCATAGATTTTCTCCTTTTAAATGCAGAAATGCTTTTTCTAATTTTTGCGCCGCGTGCTGCGGGTTGTCTGACTTCATAATCGAAGAAACGGCACAGATGCCGGCGATGGGAATGCCTTTTAAAATGTGGATGTTATCTTTGTTTAGTCCGCCTATGGCATTAACGGGAATGGGTACGGCGGCGCAAATATCACGCAAGGTATCTGTAGATGTGCGGATGGTAACGACCTTTGTTGTTGTGGGGTAGATTGCGCCGACACCGAGGTAATCTGCGCCTTGCCTATAGGCTTCAAGCGCCTGTGGGACGGTTTTTGCAGTTGCACCGATGATTTTTCCGTCGCCTAGGATTTGCCTTGCAACAGCAATCGGTAAATCACTTTGTCCGAGGTGTACACCCTCGGCATCAGCAGCCATTGCAATGTCTATGCGGTCATCAATGATAAGCGGTACATTGTATTTTTGCGCAAGCTTATGCACCTTTTGCGCCAGCGAAAGATAGTCTCTCGTACTTTTCTCTTTTTCGCGCAATTGCATCAGAGTAACGCCGCCTTGGAGGGCAGATTCAATACGATATAAGAATTCGTTTTCTTCAAAGCCGGTGCTGTCTGTGATGAAATACAGTGTAGAATCAAAGCTCTTCAATTTGCATTTCCTCCAATCGTATGTGTTTGTTTATATCCTCGTCGGTGAGCGTGCTGATTTTGTCCATCAAATGCAGCATAAAGCTTCCACTACCGCTGTCGGTTTCGGAGAGCTGTCCGCTGATGCCGAGTACGGCGCAAGCTGTTTTTGCGGCAGAAACAGCGTCTGTAACGGAGGCATAGCAAGCGCAGAGTGCGCCGAGCATACAGCCTGTGCCGGTTACGGTGGTAAGCTGCGGTGTACCGTTGCGGATATAGAGGACCGTATTGCCGTCGGTGATGATGTCTGTTTTCCCACTGACTAAAATGACGGTGCTGTATTTTTGTGCAAGCGCTGCCGCAATGCGCGTAGTGTGTCGCAAATCCAATGCTGCGTCGGCATCTACGCCTGCGGATTTATAATGCGCATCATAGAGTGCGCAGATTTCAGAGGCGTTGCCCTTAATCATTTGCGGTGTGTGTTGCTTTAAAAGTGTATGCACAAAATTGCGCCGCAGAGTGGAGCAAGCGATGCCGACCGCATCCAATACGGTCGCTACACCGTGCTTTAGCGCGGCTTCGGATGCAATCCGAATGGATTGCATCCTTGCATCTGTGATGTTGCCAAGGTTTAAAAGCAGGGCATTTGCGGTTTCGGTAATTTCCGCAACCTCCGCCGGATGCTCTGCCATCATCGGCCTTGCACCGACGGCGAGGATGGCATTTGCACACTGGTTTATGGAAATTGGATTTGTAATGCAGTGTATAAGCGGATGAAATGCGCGGAGATTTTTACGAGCGGTTTGCATTGTTTTGTACCTTCTTTTTGATAAAATAAGCGATGGCAACGAAAATGAAGCCTGTCAAAGCGGTGTATGAAATATACGACCAAACCGGCGAA
>JAFQPV010000012.1 GCA_017411585.1 Clostridia bacterium
TCTTGTCAATGCGCTGGATGCACTTTTGCCCAAAAAAATGATTGAGCCGATTTTGATGCTTGCAGAGCTTGCGCCGCACAAAAGCGTAAATCAGATTAGCAAAGAGGAACGAAGAAGGCTTGTTGAAACATTAAAGGATTTAACGCTGACTGCAAAAAGCTTTCGCCCGATTGCAGAGGCGATTATTACCTCTGGCGGCGTAAATGTGAAGGAAATCAACCCATCCACGATGGAATCGAAGCTGGTGACCGGATTGTATTTTGCGGGCGAGGTCATCGACGTGGATGCATACACCGGCGGTTTTAATTTGCAGATTGCATTTTCGTCCGGCTATCTTGCCGGAGAGAATGCGTAAGGAGGAGAAGATATGAAAACATATTCTGTTGCCATTGACGGACCGGCTGGTGCCGGCAAAAGTACAATTGCAAAGGCGGCTGCTGCGCAGCTGAGATTTATCTATATTGATACAGGTGCGATGTACCGTGCGGTTGCGCTTTACGCGATTCGCAATGATTTGCCGTGGGATAATGCTGAAGGGAAGCTTGCGGCGGCATTGGATAATATTGAAATCGCGATTGATTATGTAGAGGACAGTCAGCATATTTTCTTAAACGGTGAGGACGTGAGTGGACTGATTCGTACACCGCAGGTTAGCGCAGGCGCTTCAGCGGTTGCGACAGTGCAGGCAGTTCGTATTAAGCTTGTTGAACTGCAAAGAAAGCTTGCAAAGGGCAAAAATGTGATTATGGACGGCAGAGATATCGGTACGCACGTATTGCCGGATGCGGATGTGAAGATTTATTTAACGGCATCGGTGGATGCGCGTGCGCAAAGAAGATATAAAGAGCTTATGGAAAAAGGCGAGAAAGTGGACTTTGAGACCATTAAGACTGATATTATTGCAAGAGATAAAAATGATTCCGAACGTGAATTTTCTCCGCTCAGACAAGCGGAGGACGCGCTTTTCGTAGATAATTCGAATATGAATGTTGAAGAGTCGGTGAATTATCTGATTTCGGTAATCAAAGAGGGGATAGAGTAAGATGTTTTATCGATTTGCTGTAGCTGTTGTGAGAGCTGTGCTCTATTTTATTATGCCGATGACCGTCATTGGCAAGGAAAAAATTGTTTATGACAAGGGTGTTTTGCTTGCCGGCAATCACCAAAGTATGTGGGATGCGATTTTTGTTGCACTTGCCTACAAAAAGAAAATGAATTTTATGGCAAAAAAGGAACTGTTTAAATTTAAGCCGTTTGGTGCGCTTCTTTCTGCGCTCGGCGCTTTTCCGGTGGACCGCGGTGCGGCAGATTTGAAGGCTGTGAAAACGGCGCTTGGTATTTTGAAAGGCGGAAAGCCGATGCTGATGTTCCCGGAGGGGACACGTGTGCGCGAGGGTGAGCAGGCAGAAATTAAAAACGGCGTTGCGATGTTTGCGCTCAAAACACAAACCCCGATTCAACCGATTTCTCTGTTTGGCGGATTTCGACCGTTTCGCCGTACATATGTCGTTTTCGGCGATCCGATTGCGTATACGCACTACTACGGACAAAAGCTTGACAGCACTGTTTTGAGCGCTGTCAGCGATGATGTAATTTGCCAAATACGAAAAAATGCGGAAGATGCAAAAAAAGTTCTTGCAAAACAGTAAAATATGCGTTAGAATAATATTTAAGGTCTGTTTAACCGAAAGGACATTTTAAAGTGAATAATCAGATAACGGTTGTGAAGAGTGCCGGCTTCTGCTTTGGAGTACAAAAAGCAGTTTCCGGGGTATATGATTTGCTTGAAAAGGGTGAAAAGCTTGCGATATTGGGTGAGCTGATTCATAATCCGACGGTCAATGCTGATTTAAAGGCGCGCGGTGTATTAACCGTGGAGTCGCCTGAGGATTGTCCAAAGGGGGTAAGCTTAGTCATCCGCACACACGGTGTTTCCAGAAGGGTGCAGGATGCAGCAGATGCACTTGGTTTGCACATCATTGATTTAACGTGTCCTTTTGTGAAAAAGATTCATAATATTGTTGCCGAGCAAAGTGCGCAAGGGCGCCAGATTTTGATTATCGGCGATGAAAAGCACCCCGAAGTGCGCGGTATTATGGGTTGGTGCGCAGATACACCGGAGGTCATTTCCAGTGTAGAGGAAGCGCAACAGTATGCTTCGTCAAATGTCAGCGTTGTTTGTCAAACAACATTTAATCAGTCGAATTATGAAAATATTGTTACAATTCTCAAAAAGAATTGCAATGATATCTACTTTTTTGATACAATATGTAATGCAACACAGGTAAGGCAGGAAGAGGCAGCTGAAATTTCGGCAAAATCGGACATTATGTTTGTTATCGGCGGCAAGTCGAGTTCAAACACGCGTAAGCTTTACGAAATATGCGCCAAGCACTGTGCGCATACATATCACATTGAAAATTTTGAGGATATTCCTCAAGATATAAATTACAAAAACAAAAAAATAGGTATTACTGCGGGGGCTTCAACGCCGTCGGGTAGTATCGAGGAGGTCAAAAGACACATGGAAGAAATCAAGACAAACGGAGAAGTAAGCTTTGAGGAGGCCCTTGAAGAAACTCTCAAAACTTTAAATACAGGAGACGTGGTTGAAGGCGTAGTCGTAGACGTAACACCTACGGAAGTTATCGTAGATCTCGGCTTTAAGTCTGACGGTATCATCCCGGCAAGCGAGCTTACCGAAGATCCGGATGTAAAACCTGCTGATGTAGTTAAAGTTGGCGAAACAATCGAAGTATTCGTTGTTGGTGTAAACGACGGCGAAGGCAAAACCCTTCTTTCCAAGAAAAAGCTCGATGCAATTGCAGGCTGGAAGAAGATTGAAGATGCACTTGAGAATGAGACAATTCTCGCAGGTAAGGTTGTACAGGCTGTAAACGGCGGTATCATCGTTCTCGTTGAGGGTACACGCATTTTCGTTCCGGCACGTCAGGCTTCTGACAGATTTACACCGGATTTAAATGTATTCGTAAATCAGAATGTTGAGCTTCGCATTACAGAAATCAACACCAGACGCAGAAGAGTTACAGGTTCCATCCTTTCCGTACTTAAGGAAAAGAAAAAGGCACTTGAAGAAGCTTTCTGGGGTAGTGCAGAAGTTGGTAAGCAGTACACAGGTATTGTTAAGTCCATTATGCCGTTTGGTGCATTTGTGGATATCGGCGGTGTTGATGGTCTCGTACACATCAGCGAGCTGAGCTGGAACAGAATTAAGGACCCGAGTGAAGTTGTTGCAGTAGGTGATAGCCTTGAAGTTTACATCAAGGATATTAACGCTGAAACAAAGAAGATTTCCCTCGGTTATAAGAAGGACGAAGACAACCCGTGGACAATTGCGAAGAGCAAGTTCAATGAAGGCGATGTTGTATCTGCTAAGGTTGTAAGATTTATGAACTTTGGTGCTTTTGTTGAGTTAATCGAAGGCGTTGATGGTCTCATTCACATTTCTCAGATTGCAAACAAGAGAATTGAGAAGCCGGAAAGCGAACTTAAGATTGGTCAGATTGTTGAAGCAAAGATTACCAAGATTGATTGGGAAGCAAAGCGTATCAGCCTGAGCATCCGCGAGCTGTTAGAGCCGGAAGTTGTAGAAGAAGCTGCTGAGGAAGCAGCAGAAGCTGCAGCTGAAGAGGCTGTAGAAGCTGTTGAAGAATAATTTTTAAATCAAAAAAAAGAAGTGTTGCAATGCCAAGACCAGATAAGGAAGTAATTTTGAAAAATATGAAAATTTAGCTGAATTGGCATAGCAAAGGCAAAAGTTAA
>JAFQPV010000086.1 GCA_017411585.1 Clostridia bacterium
CCGTAAAGCCGATTTCAATCATCTGAACAAGTGTAGTTTCAAAAGCTTTTCCCGTTCTTTGCACGCGGTAAACCAGGCATACGCCCAGCAATTTATCCTCTGCCTTTGCATAATTGTTATATACATTTGCATAGAGCAGCGGAAATTCATCTTTTTCATCATAGTATTCACTGCCGAATACAACCGCATTGCTGTGCGGTGAGAGGATATCATTTTTATCTAAAACAAACTCCGCAAAAATCTCCGCTTCTCCATCTTGTGCACGTCTGAGCGTCTCCGTTTGATAAACCGTACACTCGCCCCATCTGTTGAAGCTGAAAAAATAGCCGTTATGAATTGTGCCGCCCTGGCGATTGTTTTTTACTTTAGAAACAAGCTCTATTCTCATATGTATACTTCCTTTCCCCGGCCAAATCAGCGCCCGACTTTTTCGGCAATCATGCGATTGATTCTTTCGCGGACTCTGAGCATCTCATCCTCGCTGTGTGCACAACGCTCAAAAGTAATCGGTGCGCCGAGTTCTTCTTCCATTGCACGCACAACTTCATCGTGCGAATAATACTTTTCGCAAAGCTCCATCGCACGGATGTCCTGCAAAGCTTCTTCAAATGTCATCAGGCGGATGGACTCAAGTGGTTTTCCGTCCATATCCGGGTAAACGACAAAGGTGTCACCTGCATTTACCCAATCCTCACCCGCCAAATCGAGATACGGATTGATTGCATCGCCTGAAGCGCGGTTGTTGTAGTAATTATAGCCCCAATGCAAAAAGCCTTTAACATGGAATTTGTAAAGCTGCATACCTAACGAGCGTGTGCGCCACGACGGCATCGACAAATAGCAATTGGAATACCCCACCACCTGATTGCAGGCATAATAGGTCCAAAGCTCCTCGGGACCCCTTTCCAAAAACGGACCGATGCTCGAAGTGACCGGCACAGGAATTTCAACCGCGCCCGATTCATAAAATTCAATTTCCGCCAGCGCATCCATCACCGGATAGCCCTTGATAAGGTCGGCAATTGCCGCCTTCTTTTTTAAATATTGCTCGAGTGTATTCGGCTTTGGCTCGTCCGCAATATGGTAATAGCAGCGCATATCATCGCCGCGCGCCTTAAGATGCGCAACCAGGGCGCTGATCATCCGGCGCAAAAAATCGATATATTCATCTGAAAGCGCCATCGTTTCCCAGCCGAACAAAAGCTTATATTCTCCATCCACGGTTGCATAGACCTTTGCCGCATACTGCACCGGCTTCTGATGGAAGAAATGCGAAATTTCCATATAACGAATGCCGACTCTGTCTAAAATGTCAATCCATCTGTCCAGATGCGAAAAATCAAAAGAATACACACCGTCATTGACCACAACCTCCACAAGCTGGCAAGGCTTTCTTAGATACGGTGGCAAAACATTGAGTGCCGGCGTCAAAATCGGCGTATAGACCATATTTCTGCCGCGCTTCGCATAGCCCTCCAAAAAGTTTTCAATAATCTCAAAATGCCTGTCCGACCAAACCTCAACATCATAATACGAAGCAAGGCAGTCCGGGTAAAACCACTGCGTAAACAAGGTTTGCTGCTCCGGCAAAGCCGCGCGGATTACATTAAGCTCCACTGTGTCGGTGGAAACAGGCGGCTGCTCCTCAAATGCGATAAAGCCCGTATCCCCCGCAACTGCTTCTGCAATTGCAAGCGAAAAGCTCAGCTTACCGCTGCCTTCAAAATCTTTCGGCACGTCCACCTCAATCCAGAGCGAGCGCAGCTTGTCGCGCGCAATTACAACCTTACCGCCATAGCGAAGCGGCGTTAAAATATCCGGATACAGACCGGGCGTAGTTCTTAAATACTGTTCATCATATTTTTGCGGGTCAATCGGTCGCTCCACCGGAAGGTTTCTGACATCGCGCACCGTCACATATTCGGCAAGGTCTCCTTCAATATTCAGCGCGCAAATCGGGCGCAGCGGCAATCTGTCCTCCCCTGCATCTACATAGAGCAGCTGCATAGAAAACCGCTCTCCCAAAAGAACTGACGGTTGCACTATTGTCTGAAAGCAATCAATATCATCATCTAAAAACGCCTTAATCTGTGACGAAACCAATTTTGTTTTAAGCATAAAATCCTCTCCTCATTTTTACATTTTCTCTTTTTACTTTAACACAGCAAAAGTTAAAAGACAATATATTATTTTGTTGTTAATCTTAAATTTTTTGCTTTCCATATAAAAAAGCAACACAAGGTCGTGCGCCTTAGGTTGCTTTTTTCATTTGTTTACTATTTCGTTAATGATTTATATTGATTTTTGCAAGACCTGCCTCAGATGTTTCTTTATAGGATTTGTGCATATCGTCGCCCGTTTCCTTCATGGTCCGAATCACTTTATCCAAAGAAATTTTTCTTGTATTCCACAAAAAGCTTGCTAAATTCACAGCATTGATTGCACGCATCGCAGCAACCGCATTTCTTTCGATGCACGGAATCTGCACCAAGCCGCAAATCGGGTCGCAAGTAAGACCCAAATGATGCTCTATCGCAATTTCTGCGGC
>JAFQPV010000087.1 GCA_017411585.1 Clostridia bacterium
GCAGGCATTTTCAAGCATCATACAATGCTTTTTTGTCTGCTCGTAGGTATCTACAAGCTTAAAGCAGTCGTTGACCTCATAAGCACCGCCGACCTCCAAGCCGACATACTTGCCTGCGCGCATTGCCGCAGTTGCAAGCTCAATGTGCCACTCCCACGCGGTGAAGATGCAGATGGCATCCACATCCGGATTGTTGATGACTTCGTATGCGTCGCAGGTTTCAAGCGGGCGCTTACCGGTTTTTTCTTCTATCCAGTCCGCCATATCCTTCGTGCGGTCTTCGTAGGTATCGCATACCGCTGCAACCTCCGCGCGCTCCGGGAAGATATTTACGATTGCTTTTGTCATACTGCCGCCGCGCTGACCTAAGCCCAGACAGCCCACTCTGATTTTACTCATATCAAATGCCTCCAGTAAGAAAAATAATATTTTACTGCAATAATTTTATTATACTGCAACCTATAAAGCAGGTAAATATTCAGATGTCGTTAAAATTTGTCCAAATATCACTTTTTCTGTTTTATTCAACAACCAGGTATGCACCGGACGTAACACGCATTCCGTTTTGCATGCCGGTTACGGTGATTCTTGTTTTGCCCGCTTTATGGAAGGTAATCTCTCCGCTTCCCGAAACCGTCGCGATGCTTTCATCGCCGACGTTGTAGGTAAAGCTTGCGTCATAGTTTTCCAAAGTTTGACCGTTTAACCCCTTGCCGCGCACATAAATCTGCCCTTTTTCGCCAACCTTGCCAACAACAGTTTCGTCCTTTGCAAAGTAGACATCCCAGTAAAAAATATCCTCCGCCTGCTGCTCTGCGCTGTTGTAAAAACGCACCTCAGCATATGTATTCCATGTGCTTTTATTGCTGGAATGCCCAATCATTTTGATGAATCTTGCCTGCGTCGGCTCCGCGAAATGGATGATGCTCATCAAATCATCCGTGGTCGGTGCGCCGCCTGTATGGATGGTTGTCCATGTGACGCCGTCTGCAGAAGCGAGCACATCAAAGTTGTACGCGCGCTGGGTTTGTGTTACGCCGGCAAACGCCATAGAATGCACCGTCTGCACGCTGCCAAAATCAAACTGCAACCACTGTCCGTCGCCGTTTGCCGCCCAACGATTTTCCAAGTTATCGTTAAGCACGCCATCGACCACGCCGCGCTCCGGATAGCTTGCAAAGCCGGTGGAGTCGGTTAAGCTTTCCACGTAAATATAAGTAGGATACTCCGGCGCTTTTTTATTGCCGATATTGATTTTCATATCGTAAGCGACGCCCGCATCCTTGATGCTTGACAAGCCTGCAAAGCAGTCATTTTGCATCTTGATTTTATACATTTTGCCGTTGATGGTAACCATTGCATTTGTGCCGATGCCGCTCGCCTGCGTTACCGAAACGGTTTCACCGCCGATAGCAACAGCACTGATTTGCGGAATCCCTGCACCTGTCGGAAGGTCAAGTGCGTATTCCGTTTTATCCGTCGTAAAGAACGGCAAATCCTTGCCGTCCGCCATCACGCGGACATTTAATTCGGCAATCATCTTATCGATTGCCTCTGCGCTGTATTCGATGGCATCATCCGAAATGATGATGAGACCTCTGTCATCCCAATGCACATGCTTGCCGAGCGCCTCCACAAGTGCGCGCAGCGGAATGAGCGTTCTGGAATTTATGGTCTGCGCCGGCACATCCAGCGTTACGGTTTTTCCGTTTACAATCATTTCGTTCGAGCCGATTTGGAGCTTAATGTTTGTATCCTGCAAATCCA
>JAFQPV010000088.1 GCA_017411585.1 Clostridia bacterium
CAATCATTTTATCTGCATTTGCGCGCATCGTTCTGAACTTGTACATATAAAACTCTTCGCCGTGGCGACCGACTCTGATTTGCTTATAAAACGGGCCCGCGCTCGGGTCATCAATCACAATGACAATGGCAATCACAATCATAAGCGGCAGAAAAAACAATAAAATCAGCGTTGCAAAAAAGATATCAAAAAGTCTTTTTTGCGCCCAAAAGGTAGAATACGATTTTTCAATAATCGCTTCCAGCTTTTCTCTTGTCTTTGTATCTACTTTTTCTTGGTCAATGTACGGCATTACGAACACTTCTTTCTTCTGTTGTCCTTACGGAATCAAATTCCGTTTTTCTGTTCTTCGATAAATAAAACTTTTCAAAAACGATGTTTTGGTTTTTGAAATCCGGTTTGCTTTTTTCTATGTAGCCCGGATGGAATAAAACCTCTATGTCCCTTCCATCCTTTTGTGCCGACTTTATATACTTCGGCAAAATTTTGCTTACCCTCTTTGCATCCATCTTTCCCGAAAACAGGATACCGCAAAAATGCGCCGTAGGGATTTTGTATGCTTTTATATGCTTTTTATCCCATAGCCACAAGAAGTTCAAAAGCCATTGTTTTATAACATTTGTAAGGCTATAGGTATGATATAAAGAAGGCGTTTTTATATACAAATGTATCGGTTCTGTCGGAATTCGAATATACTGCAGCTGTATTTCTTCGTCGTGTAAAACCCGCATCAACGCTTTAAACACTGCCGGAATCATATGCGTGTGCTGATGGCTGTCAATACAAAAATCGATGCCCGCCGGCAAAATACTTTTCCAATACAGCACCTGCGCTTTGATTTCCCGATACAACTGCATCTCCAACTTTTTACCTCTGAGCAAACCAAGCGCAAACAAGCCGCCGAATCTGTGCTTGAAGCTTCCGTCTGCCTGTGCAAGCAACCCAACTGCATTCGCATCTGCCATACACTTGCCTTCCACAAGATTCAAATGCAGCGAAATGCGGACATTTTTGTTTTCTGCTATTTTGCGTAGTTCTACCTTCTCGAAGTTTGGGAAAACACTCACCTTATTGAGTGCGCCTTCTTCTATGCACTGCTGTATGCGCGCAGATACTTCCTCGCACAAGCCGTAATCGTCAGCACAAAAATAAATCACTTACTTTTCACCTTCTGTACCAAGCTTAATCACAATTGTATCCTCCATAACGGCGACACAATTCGCCTGCGGCCATGTCGGCATCGCTTTCACTTCTTTACTTTGGGCAAGCTTTTTCTTTGCCTCTCCGCTTAGGAATGTGTAATTCTTATCGCAGTAATCGTTCAGCGCACTGCAAAGTACGCTTTGCCCGACGGTTTCATCGTCTGCGCGAAGGATAAACCCATCCGTGATACCGGTAATATCCGGTGTGAGATTTACGCTGTACGCCTCGCTGTTTTCAAGCGCACCAAGCACTAAAACTTTATCGCAGTTTTCTGTACCCGGTGTCTGCTCGATGCGGTCTGCAATGCGCACAAGCACGCCGTAAGACTTTTCGTACGCCATCTGCGCTTTATGATAGCTTACATTGGCAATAACCACCTGATTTGCAATGACTACTACAGCGGTCAGAAATACAATCCAGCATTTGATTTCGGTGTGTCTTTGCGTTTTTTCCGTACCCCTTTCGTAAAGCAGCAGGAAAAACAGATAGAACACCGAATACCCCATCAGCATTAGGTTGTGATAGTCCACCTCTGCATTTAAAAACGCCAATGCGCCTGCACCGATAAAAAACATAACACATAAAACCGCAACAGTGCAAAGCTTTGCAGGATTTTTATACACCTGATTTATAACAATATATTTCGCGTAGTACAAAAGCGTAAACAGAGAAACAAAAACATTTACGACAACATATACATTTGCGCCGTTTGAAAAATCAAAAAAGCAATTTAAAAAAGTTTCCTTTACCGTATAAAGCGAGCCGTGCAAATCGAGCCCCATAAGCGATGCTGTTTCATTGATGCCCTGATAGTCAAGCAGGTCGACGGATAAAACAGCCAAAAGAATCTTTAAAACAATGCCGTACAGCGCCATACCGATGATGCCGGTCAAAAGCATACAGCCGATACTTTTCAAGACAA
>JAFQPV010000089.1 GCA_017411585.1 Clostridia bacterium
CGCTTTGTACAATGATACAAAAACTGGAGGCGGCGCGCGTAAAATATATGCTCGGACCTGCAATGATGGAGCCGGACATCCGCACAGAAACCAACCGACTCGGCTTTTGTAAACGCCACTATGAGATGATGTTTGCGCAGGAAAACAAATTGAGCCTCGCGCTGATTTTGCAAACACATTTAGAAGAGGTCAATCAAAAAATCAAGATGCAGACAGAGCGCATTGCAAACGTGCAGCCGCAGAAAAAATCGCTGTTTAAAAAAAGCAGCACCGACGTTCTCGGCAGTGCCGTACTGCTTTCGCGCGCGGTGACAGGCGTAACGGAATCGTGCGTGATTTGTGACCATGTGAAATCCACCTTCGACCGCTATATCGACACACTGTTTTATATGTGGAAGTCGGATAACAGCTTTAAAGAAAAGTTTGCAAATGCAAAGCACTTCTGCTTAGACCATTATGCCCTGCTTGCTAAGCACGCATGCAGACATTTAGAAGATGCCGATGCCCTCGCATTTTTAAAACAACTAAACGAAATTGAGGAAAAGCACTTAAACGAACTAAAATCCGACGTTGACCGCTTTATTTTAAAGTTTGACTACCGCAACAAGGATTTGCCGTGGGAAAACGCAAAGGATGCACCAAAACGTACGCTGCAGACATTGTCCGGCGCGGAGATTGAATAACAAAAAAGCTGAACGAAAACTCCGTTCAGCTTTTATACTTTTCTTTTAAATTACCACTTCTTTATGTAGTATAAATACAGATGATAGCCAATTGTAAATACCGCGTAAACACTAAGAGCCGTAATCACAACGTAATACGACTTCACGATGTTTTTCAAAAAGCTCAACACCGCCGGTGCGCTTTCAATCGGTAACCACTTAGTATAGTATGCAAAGTTTACATAGAAGCAAGCAAGTGCAAGCGCCAAAAACAGATGTGCATAGTTTCTGAAGCGCTCCTTATACTTCAGCTTAGCAAACTTACATTCCGGCTTGATTTTGTCCAGCTTAGAAAGCACATAAAGCGCAATACTTGCAATCGCACTGATTATAAAAGCAACGAGCATTGTTACCTTATAATTCAAAAGCGCTGTTGCACCGTACTCGCCGCGCGCAACACGCATCATCATATACGCCAAGCAAAGACCGAGCATTGCATAGCCAAAGCTAATCAGCATTCTGTTTGAAATCTTGCTCTTACGCTCTTTATTGGAGCATTCGTAAAATGTTTTCTTCATGTATGTCTATCCTCCCAATTTCAAATGCATCGTCTCTGCATTTACAGTTCAAGCTCATAATTCATCATCGAAAGCACTACCTCGCCCGCAGTTTCCGTACGCAAAATGCGCTTACCAAGGGTAACGGTTTGAATATCATTTTGCTCTGCCAGTGCAATTTCCTCCGGTGCAAAGCCGCCCTCCGGTCCGATAATGAATGCAGCGCAATCCGGTTGCTGCGATGCACGCAAAAGTGTTTTCAGAGTATGCCCCTGCTCATTTTCATACGGCACAAACGAAAGCGGGTACGCCGCCATTTGCGAAACAGCTTCCTTAAACGTCACCGGCATTCCAATTTCCGGAATGATACCGCGCCCGGACTGTTTTGCTGCTGCTTTGGCAATCGACTGCCAGCGTTCGACCTTTTTTGCCGCATCAGCATTACTATTTAATTTTACAACACATCGCTCGGAAATGCAAGGAATAATTTTATAAATTCCGAGTTCCGTGCATTTTTGAATAACATATTCCATCTTCGATGCCTTCGGCAAGCACTGAAAAAGCGTGATTTTTACAGCACTTTCCGCCTCGGACGGTCTTTTTTCCAAAATGCGAACGGTTAAAGAATTTTTTTCGGTGCTTTCAATCACCGTTTCATAATCCGTGCCGCAGCCGTCGCATACAGTCAAGCTCTCACCCGTCTGCATACGCAGCACCTTTAAAATATGCTTTGCCTCTTCCCCATCCAGCAAAATCTGATTTTCAGAAATATTCTCTTTTTCTGCAAAAAATTTCGGCATATTTCTCTCCTATTTTTTCAGAACGATGGATGCCCATTCGCCCTTTTTGTGAATTTCCAGCACGGTAAAGCCGCTGTCCTTCAGCTTTGCTTCCACCTCATCGAGGCGCGCGTGAATGATACCGGAGGTAATCA
This sequence comes from Clostridia bacterium, assembly GCA_017411585.1. Classification (GTDB taxonomy): domain Bacteria; phylum Bacillota; class Clostridia; order UBA1381; family UMGS1253; genus RGIG2041. Next base: position 2,154 of record JAFQPV010000089.1, read on the forward strand.
TAATGCCGCCGTCCTTTAATACTTTATATGCAAAATCGGACAAACCAATGATTACATCCGCCACAATATTTGCAAGCACCATATCATACGATTTTACGCAAATCTCCGAAATGAGTGCATCATCCGTCAGCACGTTGCCGGCGGCTGTTTTGTATACGGAAGCATCAACATTGTTTTTTGCTGCATTTTCCTCTGCAATTTTCACGGCATTCGGGTCAATATCCACGGCATATGCATCCTTTGCACCGAGAAGCATCGCCATCACAGACAAAATACCGCTGCCGCAGCCAAGGTCTAACACACTGTCGCCGTCATTTAAGTAATTTTCAAGGCTTTCCAAGCACAGCTGGGTACTTTCATGGGTACCCGTACCGAAGCTCATACCCGGATTGATAGTGAATACGGTGCGCCCTTCCGCATCGTCCACCTGCTCCCACTCCGGACGAATCAGCATTTTTTTACCGAGCTTTAACGGCTTATAAAACTGCTTCCAGTTTTCGCCCCAATCCTGCTCAAGCATATTATTGATGGTGATATTCAAGCTACCGAGCACTTCGCCGTCCTCCGAAGCTTTCAGCTCGGCAAGACGGGCTTTAACTGCCTCCAAGGTCTGTCTGCCGTGGTCGTTGTCCTTTAAGTACACCTTCACCACCGTCGGCGCGTGTGCGCGCTGCATCAAATCCTCGTCCACATAGTCCCAATATTGCGTATTTTCCTCTAAAAAGCTCGTAAAATCGTCGGCATCCTCAATTTCCGTGCCGGTAATATCCATTGTATAGAGCATACCGCAAATCGGGTCAATGCCCTCTTTCGTTGTTTCAATTCCAACCTGCATCCATTCCATAACGGTTATGCCTCCTTTAAAGTTGCCGCCTTATAATTGCCAAGCAGCGCAAACGATGTCGTCTGCGCCATCAGCTTTCCGACAAGCTCATTTACGTTTTCTGCGCGCATATTGCCCTCAAAATCGATAAAAAAGCAATACTCCCAGCTGCGATTCGGAATCGGGCGCGATTCAATTTTTAGCATATTTACGCCGTACTCCAAGAATAAGGAAACCACGCGTGCAAGCGTACCGCTTTCGTGTCTGAGTGTCATCATCACGGAAATTTTATCTGCATTCTCTGCGATTTGCTCATCCTTTTTAATCACAACAAAGCGCGTAAAATTATTCTTATTGTTGTTGATATTTTCTGCAATAATCTTCAGATTGTAAAGCTCGGCGCAGCGCTTTGATGCAATTGCCGCTTTCGTAACATCGGCTTGCTCTGCTACATACGCCGCACTGACCGCCGTGTTATGATATGGCACAAGGTTGGCATTTTCAAATTTGCTCAAATATGCCGAGCACTGCTCGATGCCCTGCGCATGCGAATACACCGTTTGAATTGTATCGGCACTCGCACCCTCTACGCCCATCAGATTGTGGCGAATCGGCAAAATATACTCACCGACAATTCTGCAGTTGCGCTTTGCAAGCAGGTCATATACATCGCCAATCGCACCGGTCGAAGAATTCTCAATCGGCAGCACACCATACTGTGCCTCGCCGCCCTCTACAGCATTAAACACAGCCTCGAAGGTTTTTACATTGCGCGCATTGCAGCCGTCAGCAAAAAAGCCGAGCGTTGCCTCCTCACCGTATGCTCCGGCAGTGCCCTGGTACACCACCTGCGGCTTTTCGGCATCCAAGCCGAGCTGCTTTGCCTGGTATTCTTTCGAATACGTCATCATATTTGTAATCAGCTTTTCCGCCCATACAGAAAGCGCGGCATCGTCTACTGCATTTACAAAACGCTCGCGCACAAGCACCTCGCGTTTTTCATCCAAAATCGGCAGATTGTTTGCCTTTTTATATGCAGCCACATCCTTTGCAAGGTACATACGCTTTTTAAACAGCGCCGCAAGGGCTTTGTCCGTTTCAATAATCTCTTTTCTCGTTACTTCCAAGTCTTTCATTTTTGTCACCTCTAATGCACCAATTATACCCTATTTTCCCTATGCTTGTCAATGTATCTTTCCCCCTCGCTTGACTTTTTTTTAAAGAAAGCTTATAATTGCAGACAGCAGCAAATTTTCATTTGAGATGAGGTTTAAAATGAAGATTGTAACCGTAAAAAAGAATGATGCAGGCCAGCGCATTGACCGCTTTATGTCAAAGCTGTTTACTTCGATGCCGCAAAGCCTGATTTATAAATCCCTGCGCAAGGATTGCGTCAAGGTCAACGGAAAGCATGTCAAAGAAGGCTTCAAGCTCTCCGAGGGCGATGAAATCCGTTTTTATATAAAGGATGAGTTCTTCGAACAAAAAAGCGCGGAGCACGCATTTTTAAGCGTGACACCGCACCTGGACATTGTATACGAGGATGAAAATATTCTTTTAACCAACAAACCGGTCGGCATGGTCGTGCACGAGGACGAAAGCGGCACGCCGAACACCTTAATTGCGCACATCCAGGCCTATCTTTACCAAAAGGGCGAATACAAACCCGAAGACGAGCAGACCTTTGCGCCGGCGCTGTGCAACCGCATCGACAGAAATACCTCCGGTATCGTCATTTGCGCAAAAAATGCCGAGGCACTGCGTATTATCAATCAAAAAATCAAGGACCGCGAGCTTACAAAGATGTATCTTTGCCTCGCGTTCGGTAAATTCGATAAGAAAAGCGCCGTTATAGAAGGCTATTTAAAAAAGGACGAGCGCACAAAAACCGTTACGGTGACGGACAGAAAAAACGGCGATGCGAAACAAATTCGCACCAAATACACCGTACTTGGTTACAAGGATGGCGTGTCTTTGGTCGAGGTCGATTTATTAACCGGCAGAACGCACCAAATCCGTGCACATCTTGCCCATATCGGGCACCCGCTCGTCGGCGACG
>JAFQPV010000090.1 GCA_017411585.1 Clostridia bacterium
TAATTGCACCCGTACCGTAGGTCATGAGCACATAATCGGAAATCCATACCGGCAGCTTGTTGCCGTTGACCGGATTGATGGCATAAATGCCCTCGAGTGCAACACCGGTCTTGTCCTTTGCAAGCTCGGTACGCTCAAACTCGGACTTCTTTGCAGCCGCCTGCTTATAGGCAACAACGGCATCGTAATTTGTAATCTTCTTTTCCCACGCTTCTACATACGGATGCTCCGGAGAGAGCACAACGTAGGTCGCACCAAACAAGGTATCCGCGCGTGTGGTATATACGGTTAAGGTTTCGTCACAGCCGTCAATTTTAAACTGCACTTCCGCGCCTTCAGAGCGGCCAATCCAGTTTTTCTGCTGTGTCTTTACCTTTTCGATAAAGTCCACATCATCCAAATCGTCAATGAGGCGCTGCGCGTATTCTGTAATCTTGAGCATCCACTCACTCTTACGCTTCTGCACAACTTCGCTGCCGCAACGCTCACAAACGCCGTCAACAACCTCTTCATTGGACAAACCAACCTTACAGCTGGTACACCAGTTAATCGGCATTTCTGTCTTATAAGCAAGACCTTTTTCAAAGAGCTTTAAGAAAATCCACTGTGTCCACTTATAGTAGTTCGGGTCGGTGGTGTTAACTTCCTTGCTCCAGTCAAAGGAGAAGCCGAGCATTTTAAGCTGCTCTTTAAAGTGCGCCACGTTATCCGCAGTTACCTTTTTCGGATGAATCTTGTTTTTAATTGCGAAGTTCTCTGTCGGCAGACCAAACGCATCCCATCCCATCGGGTAAAGAACGTTATAACCCTGCAGACGGCGCTTTCTCGAAACGATATCGAGCGCAGTGTAGCCGCGCGGGTGACCTACGTGCAGACCGTGACCCGACGGGTACGGAAATTCTACAAGACCATAAAACTTTGGCTTAGACAAATCATTTGATGCTTTGAAGGTTTCTTCCGCATCCCAGTGATCCTGCCACTTCTTCTCTATTGCTGAAAAATCGTACTTCATCCTCTATTCCTCCTGTGCATTTATGCCCATATCGCCGACGCTGATTTGCTTTGCATCTGCCCACAGGCGTTCAATGCCATAAAAATCTCTTGTTTCTTCCATAAAGACGTGCACAACCACATCTGCAAAGTCAATGAGTATCCACATCGCAGAGTTAAAGCCTTCCACGTGAATCGGTTCTTCTCCACGCTCCTTCATTTTGTCGATCACCTCATCGGCAATCGCTTTCACCTGCGTACTCGACGTACCGCTTGCAATGACAAAGTAATCTGCAATGCTTGTCAGCTCGCCGATCTGCAGCACCTGAAGTTTTTTACCTTTCTTATCATCTATGCACTTTGCTGCAAGCGCAGCTTTTTCAAATGGTTGCATGCACATACCTCCGTAGAACATCTCTATATATAATAACGAATTTTCTCTTATTTTTCAATAGTTTTTTGCGTTTTTCTTAAGCAAAAATGCATTTCGTGCCAAAACCGTATCCGGATGAATGAGCCCATCCTTGGAAAGCACGTGTTTTATGGACAAATCGAGTGCAAAGCACATAGCTTCATCCAAATCCTTTTCACAAAGCTTGCGCAATGTATTCAGACCTTCAAACAGCTTGCGATTCGGTTCAATAAAGTCTGCAAGATACAAAATTTTATCCAGCACTGTCATATCAGCTTTACCTGTGGTATGACAGCCAATGGCATCTAAAATTTCTGTATCTGCAATGCAAAACTCTGCCGCCGCGTGCGCAGGTCCTAAAAGCTGATGCATCAGCCCCGGTTCATTTGCAGTAACCTCATCCGGTACAAGCCCGTACTTTTCACAAAGCGCAGCCGCGCGCTGTGCGTCCACATTTTTTGCGCAGTCATGCAGTAATCCTGCAATCTGTGCCTTCTTCACATCTGCGCCAAAACGCATTGCCAGCCGCGCCGCCGTTTCCATCACACCAATGGAATGCTTGTAGCGCGACGGCTTTAGAAGATAGGACAGGTGCTTTGCCGCCCTATCCAAATCAAACGCCTCCGGCGCAA
>JAFQPV010000091.1 GCA_017411585.1 Clostridia bacterium
CCAGTAGCCTTTGCTTGTGCCCAGAAATCTGGAAAGCAGCTCCGCAAAATAATAGTCACCATATATTAGGCAGCAGCGAATGCCCTTGCCTGCCGGATGGTGCGAGGTTGCTTCCTTAATCAAACCTTCGCAAGCCGGGTCATCCTTTGTAGAATACTTTGTATAAAGATTTATAAGCATCTTATATGCCGTTTCTTTATAGAATGTATCGCCGGTTGCATCGTAAATTTCCATAAGACCATTGCCGACAATGCCGGCAGCAGATGTATCCAGCGGCACACCTTCCTGACCTTGGAAAATCAAGTCCCACTTCGGAATCAAATCCTCTTCCGTCTTTTCAAAGAACACACGTGCACAGTTTTTGGCAATCTCCAAAAACTCAGCATTGCCGGTAAAGCGATACGCCATCGCAAAGCCGGTCACAGCCCAGCCCTGACCTCTTGCCCAGCAGGAATCGTCCGCTGCGCCCTGATGTGTTCTCTCCACGCCGTCTGTACCTTCTTCATTAAACACGAAAGTATGCGGTGTTGTATAATCTTCACGAATTAAATACTTCTGCGCAGTTTTTGCGTGTGCAAGCGCAATATCATAAAACTTCTGCTCCCCCGTCAGCTCATATGCTCTGAACAAAAGCGGCAGATTGTACATACAGTCGATAATCATTCTTGTTGCATTGTCTGCATATGCAGGACTCCAGATATCCCACGCCTGAATGTAGTTGCCGTTTGTCTTAAAACGCTTAATGAGCGTTTCTGCAGCTTTAATTGTAACTACCTTGCTATCTTCGTTACCGGTAATCACATAATCTGCATAATGCGCCAAGGAGTACAGAAAACCAATGTCGTGACCAAGCTTTGTCCCCTTTTCGTTAAGCTGCGCTTCCATTTTCTCCAGCGGTAGCTGCGCCGCCTGCAGAAAATACGGGTCACGGCTCATCTCGTAGCAAAGATAATTCACACCTGTATAAAAACCGCCGGTCCAGCCAACGCTTTCCGACAATTCGTATTCTTTATATTCCGGATTAATATGCGGAAACAAATCCCCAATACGTTCGCTCGCCTCGCGCTGCTTGCGCAGGACAAACGCCTTCATCTCTTCCAGTTTCACCATATCTACCATAATTATGACCACCTTTCAGTGCATAATACTTTACTTCATTTTATCACACATTTTTATCTGTGTCTATGCCTTTTTTCAGCCGCCTTAAAAACGCAATATCCTCCCCCGAAAGCTGCGCCTTCGATAAAAGCTCCGGGCGTTTTTTGTATGTAACCTCCAAGCTCTTTTCGCGCTTCCAAGCTTCGATGTTTGCGTGATGACCGCTTAAAAGAATCTCAGGCACCTCACGTCCCATAAATTCCGGCGGCCGCGTGTACTGCGGATACTCCAAAAGCGAATTATAGTGCGACTCGCCCGTATACGACGCCTCTCCTGCAAGCACGCCGTCAATGAGCCTTGCCGTCGCATCAATCACTGCCATTGCGGCAATCTCGCCGCCCGTAAGCACAAAATCGCCCAAGGAAAGCTCCATATCCACAATTTCATCGAGCACACGCTGGTCAACGCCCTCGTAATGACCGCACAAAATGACAATGTGCTCTTCCTTGGACAAATCCACAGCCATCTGTTGGTTAAAGGTTTTGCCCTGCGGCGACATATAAATCGTCAGCGGCTTATACGAAAGCCCACCCGCAACGCTCATATACGCATCGTAAATCGGCTGCGGTGCCATCAGCATACCTGTACCGCCACCGTACGGATAATCGTCGACCTTTTTATGCTTGTCCTTGGAAAAGTCACGAATATTGATAAAATTCAGCTCTATAATGCCCTTATCGCGCGCCCTGCCGATGATGCTGTCACCAAGCACCGCCTCTAGCATAGGATCAAAGAGCGTAAGCACATCAAAACGCATTTAAATCAACCCCTCGAGAAGGTGCACCTTGCACACCTCTGCATCTATATCCACGCTCAACACAACATCGTCAATCACCGGCAACAGCACTTCCTTGCCGTCCTCACCCTTTACAGTGTAGACATCGTTGCTGCCCGTCGAAAATACATCCACGATTTTGCCGAGCGTTGCACCTTCGTCCGTAATGACAGTGATACCCAAAAGGTCGCAGATATAGTAGCCCTCCTCCGGCTCGCCGAGCTGGTCGCGGTCTACGTATAAAACCGTGCGCTTCAGCTTCTCTGCAGCATTAATATCCGGTACCTCACGGAATTTTACGATGATGTTCGCCTTCTGGTATTTCACCGAAGCCACCGTAAAGATTTCCTTTTTGCCGGCGATATCGGCATATACGGTTTTGAGACGTTCAAAATCCTCCGGAACGTCCAGCCACGGCACGATTTTCACCTCACCGCGCAGACCGTGTGTATTTACGATTTCTCCAACCTGCAATGTTGTATTACGCATAATTTCCTCCAATCACATAAAAAGGGGCACTACACGTGCCCCAATTTATAAATCGTTCCCGATTGTTTAGCCGATAATCTCAACAACAACGCGCTTATTTTCGCGGCTTGCTGCAGCCTTTACAACGGTTCTGATTGCTTTGGCAATTCTACCCTGCTTACCGATGACCTTACCCATGTCGCTGTCTGCAACACGAAGCTCGAGCACAACGCCCTTTTCATCAGCGATTTCCGTAACGGAAACTTCGTTCGGATACTCTACCAGAGATTTAGCCAAAACTTCCAGTACTTCTTTCATGTTCGGCACCTCCGATTAAAGCACGTTTGCCTTCTTAAGCAGACCCTTAACTGTGTCTGTAGGCTGTGCACCGTTCTCAATCCACTGCTTTGCCTTATCAGCATCCACCTTGATTGCAGCCGGCTCAACCATCGGATTGTAAGTACCGAGTTCCTCGATGAATCTGCCATCACGCGGATATCTGGAATCTGCAACTACAATTCTGTAAAACGGAGCCTTCTTAGCACCCATTCTCTTCAGTCTGATTTTTACCATTCTAAATTCACCTCCAAATAAGATTCAGTAACACTTTATTTTATTTAAATTATAAAATAAACAAATTAAAACGGAAAACCGCCACGCTTCATGCGCTTTTTCATTTTCGGGGAGTTAAACTGCTTCATCATCTGTTTCATTTGGTCAAACTGCTTTAAAAGCGCGTTGACATCCTGCACACGCACGCCTGCACCGTTTGCAATACGCTGCTTGCGGCTCGCGTTGATGATGGAGGGATTTCTTCTCTCCTTCAGTGTCATTGAGCGAATAATCGCTTCCGGACGCGCAAGCTGCTTGTCGTCAATGCTAACACCTGCCGGCAATTTGTTGCCGACACCCGGCAGCATAGAAATTACCTGCTCTAATGGTCCCATCTTTTTAATCTGCTGCAGCTGGTCCAAAAACAGCTCTAAGTCCATACCGTCCTGCGTAAGCTTGCGTTCAAGCTCTTCTGCCTGCTTTTCGTCAAAGGCGGACTGCGCTTTGTCAATGAGTGTCAGCACATCGCCCATACCTAGAATTCTCGATGCCATACGATCCGGGTAAAACGGCTCTAAGTCCGTCAACTTTTCACCCATACCGACATATTTAATCGGCTTGCCGGTGACGTGACGCACAGAAAGCGCCGCGCCGCCGCGGGCATCACCGTCAAGCTTGGTCATAATCACACCGTCGATGCCGAGCTGCTCGTTAAAGCTCTGCGCGACATTGACTGCATCCTGACCTGTCATTGCATCGACTGCAAGCAAAATCTCATGCGGCTTTACATTTGCCTTGATATCCGCCAGCTCTGCCATCAACTCTTCGTTAATATGCAAACGGCCTGCGGTATCGATAATCACCGGATCATTGCCATGCTTCACTGCATGCTCAATTGCGGCTTTCGATATATCTACAGGGCTCTTTTTGTCGCCCATGGTAAATACCGGAATTTCAACCTGTGCACCCACAACCTCCAACTGCTTGATGGCAGCCGGACGGTACACGTCACACGCGACCAGTAAAGGTCTTTTTTCATACTGCTTTTTAATCTGCGCTGCAAGCTTAGCGCACGTTGTCGTTTTACCTGCGCCCTGCAAGCCAACCAGCATAATCACCGTCGGTCCTTTGGACGAGAAATTGATGCGGCTCTGCGTGCTGCCCATCAGCTCTGTCAGCTCATCATTTACGATTTTAACAATCTGCTGTCCCGGTGTCAGGCTTTCAAGTACCTGTGCACCGCTCGCCTTTTCCGTAACGCGACTTATAAACTCCTTTACAACCTTGAAGTTTACGTCCGCCTCCAAAAGCGCAAGCTTGATTTCGCGCATGGATGCCTTGATATCTGCCTCCGAAACCTTGCCTCGGGAGCGCAGCTTTTTAAATACGCCGTTTAATTTTTCACCTAAGCTTTCAAATGCCATGGGAAATCCTTTCTGAAACGAATTTACATTATTACCTTACGAATCAGCTCTGTATATGCAGCAATCTCCTGCGCTGCATCGCGCTCTCTGAGCCCGGCAAGCTTATCGTCAATTTTCTCACAGTAACGCTCCAGCTCGTCATATTTTTTCGAAAGCCCGAGCAGTTCTTCATACATCAAAAGCTGCTTTTCGCCGCGCTTGATATTATCGCGCACACCCTGTCTGGAAATATCCAGGTGCTGCGAAATCTCATACAGAGACAAATCCTGATTGTAGTACAAATCAATGCACTCTACCTGCTTTTCCGTCAGCAATTGTTTATAAAAATCCAGCAAAATGCCGATTTGTAATGCCTTTTCCACACACTCACCTCTGTACACTGTAAAGCTTTCTGCTTTACACCTTAGCCATTGTACAATAAAACCGCGCTCATGTCAAGCATTTTTTCAAAAATTTTTATACTTTTTTGCAAGAAAATTATATACAAACTTCTTTTTTTATGAGATAATATTCACAACTTATATATTGAATAAAGTGAGGGGTAAAATCATGCCAAAATTATCAGTACAGTTATGGAGTTTAAAAGATGTCATCAGCGATTTCAAGGGCACAATCGAGGCTGTCGCAAAGGCAGGCTACGATGGCATTGAATTCTGCGGCGACAGCACATTCTACGGCAACATGGAAGCCGGCGAGCTGAAGGCTTATTTAAACAGCCTCGGTCTTGTATCCTCCGGTGCGCACGTCGGTTACGCAATGCTGCGCGACAACTTGGATGAAGTTATCGCCTATCACAAAACACTCGGCTCGAGATACATCATCGTTCCTGCGCCCAATCGCGAATACGATTTAAACGAGCGTTCCTCCTGGGAAAAGATGAATGCCGATATGCTTGTTTGGAACAAGAAAATCCGCGAAAACGGTATGGTGCTCGGCTGGCACAACCACGCCGACGAGTTCATTAAATTCGGCGATGAATACGCATACGATATTGTATTATCGGGCGACAACAGTATGATTTACGAAGTCGACACCTACTGGAGCGAATATGCAGGCGTAGACACCTGCGAATACTTAAAAAGCATCTTAAGACGCACACCGCTTATACATTTAAAGGATATGCAAATTCTGCCGGACGGCAAAAAAGAGTCTGAAGTCTACGGTGAAGGCATTTTAGATAACGAAAAGATTTTGTTCAGATCTATTGCAAACAATGCAGAGTGGCTCGTTATTGAGTGGGAGGATTTTGAAAAAGACGCTATTCCTGCCATTACAAAGAGCGCAGAAAACTTAAAGAAGATGCTGCATCCGCTAAAAAAGACCATCAATCTTTGGGACAATGTACCGGGTTTGTGCGAAGAGGTACCGCTTCTGTCGATTTATGTGCCGGATGAAAAGAAATCGGATGCCGCGATTGTCATTTTCACAGGCGGTGGCTATCATAACCGCGCGCCGCATGAAGGCGACGGCTATGCAAGATACCTTGCAGGGCTTGGTATAACAGCATTTGTTTGCGACTACCGCGTTTCTCCGCACCGCTTCCCGCTGCCGCTGCTGGATGCAAGACGCGCTATACGCACCGTGCGCTCTATGGCAGAAGAATACGGACTTGACAAAAACAAAATCGGCGTAATGGGCTCTTCTGCCGGCGGACATCTCGCCGCATTGGTTTCCACTTATTTTGAGCCGATTGAATTTGAAGGTGTTGACGAAATCGACAACGAAGACTTCATTCCGAATGCACAAATTCTGTGCTATCCGGTTATAAAGCTGTTAGACCCGGTAAACACGCACATCGGCAGCGGCAAAAACCTGCTTGCTGAAAAACACGCTGAGCTTGGTTGGGATTTAAGTCCGGACCGCATCGTCAGTGAAAGAACACCGAAGGCGTTTATCTGGCACACCTTTACAGATCAGGGTGTCAGTGTGGTAAACAGCTTGGATTATGCAAAAGCGCTTCGCGCACTTCAAATCCCGGCTGAAATGCACATCTTCCCTGTAGGCGGTCACGGCCTCGGCCTGGCAGACGGCGACCCGAAATACGGCAGAGATACCCAAAACGACTATATCGCACGCTGGAGCGGTATGCTTGAAGAATGGCTGAAGCTTAACGGCTGGCTGAATGCGTGATGAAGAATTTCTCAAGCCGTAAAGCCGCCAGATTAAAAGGCTATGATTACTCAATCCCCGGTGCTTATTTTATTACGATATGCGTAAAAGGCAGAAAGAAATTATTGGCAAAAATCGTAGGGGACGATGCCCACATCGTCCCGCAAAATCAGTTGTCATATTATGGTTTGGTGTGCGACAAATACATCAACAACATAAACATCAAATATGAAAATGTAATGGTTGATAAATATGTTATTATGCCAAATCATATACATTTAATTGTATCTCTGCATGGGACGATGAAGGCATCGTCCCCTACAAAACACATTGAAACCATCGTTCGTTCCTTTAAAACATTGGTCACAAAAGAAATTGGTACTTCTATATGGCAACGTTCGTATCATGACCACATTATCCGCGGCGAAAAAGATTATCAAGAAATATGGAAATACGTCGATACAAATGTATTGCAATGGGAATCAGATCGTTTTTATAATAGCGAAACGGAGCATTGAAAATTCACTGCTCCGTTTTTTATACACACATTATATCAATATCCAATTTGTAGTTATTTCACCTTGCTATTCTCAATTGCATAATCTAACAAAATATTAATAAGTTCGTTTCGCGAACGATTTGTTTCCTCCGCTAATTTATTCAATTTCGCAACCGTTTCTTCTTTGATGCGTACAGAGAACGTCTTATATCCGTCTTCCCTTTTTAAATTCTTTCTGTTTATGATAAGTTTATCTTCCATAACATCTCACCTCACATATATTATATGTTGACAAAAGTTGCGATTATATGTTATTATATATAACATATAAAATAACATATGGAGGTATGTATAAATGAAAAAGAATTACAAAAGAATTGTTGCCAGTACGCTTGTTTGCATACTGCTGACAAGTGGTGTCGTCTTTGCCAAACAGTTTTCCGAATCAATCACCGTTATCTATGATAACATCAAGCTCATCATTGACGGTACGGAATTTCGCCCA
>JAFQPV010000092.1 GCA_017411585.1 Clostridia bacterium
AGTAGCGCAAAGACCACCAGTCAGACACGTGGTGATGTGGTTGCGCTTAAGGTCGATAACCCGAATGCGTATGCGAAGGGTGCAAAGACCTATGTAGATACAAGCAATTTAGACATTAAGCCGATTGTGCAAAACGGCAGAACGCTTGTGCCGGTACGCTTTATTTCCGAAAACATCGGTGCAACCGTCGGCTGGGACGATGCAACACAGACGGTTTCCATCAAAACAAAGGCAAAGAGCATTTCTCTGCAGCTTGGAAGCGACCAAATGATTGTCGACGGCAATGCAGTAACGCTCGATGTGCCGGCACAGGAAATCGGCGGCAGAACACTCATTCCGCTCCGTGCACTGGTTGAAGCGCTTGGCAAGCAGGTGTTCTGGGACGACAGAGGTCTCATTCTTATTACGGATAAGCCGGTAGATTATGATGCGGACAAGATTAACAAAATTATTGATTTGTTAGACATTCGTGTACAGGCGGACGGCAAGGAAATCAAGTTCTTTGACAGTGAAGTATATAACTACAATGTAGAAATTGCCAAGGGCGCTGCTGTTCCGACACTTTCGGTGCTTTCCGATAAGGAAGCAGTCGTAGCGCAGGGTAATCCGGCAACCGCCACAATTGACGGCAAGACCTACACCTTCAATTTCGTGGAGAATGCATTTGAAGGCTTGCTTGGTACGGGCTCGGAGAATATTGTAAAGAAGCTGAAAGCAGAGGTTGTCGTTGACGGCGCACTGCCGCAATATCAGACCTACTTAAGCATTGCAAGCGCTAAAAGCTCAATCGAGTGGACAGAGGAAAAGTACCCGATGACCGGTACCTACGACGGCATTATCAGCAATGCAACGGTTAACCGCTGGTCGGCAGACGGTGAAGGCAGCTGGATTATGTACGACCTCGGCAAAGCACAGAATCTGCACTCGATTGCGATTGCAGGCTACAGAGCAATCTCGCGTTCGTACGAATTCAGAATCGAAGCTTCTGTAGACGGCGAAAACTGGCAGACAATCCATGAAAAGGTCAGCACAACGAGCGGCGTGGACCACGATGTGTATTCGCTTGGCGATGTGAATGCGCGCTATGTGCGTATCACCGGTCTTTCTGCAACCGATACGAGTTGGATTGGTATAAACGAGGTGCGTATTTACGAAAGTGCACAGATGGAAGCAGACGACCAGAGTGCGTGGAACCTGTACTTCTATACAGATTCGATTAACGCAAAGGCAGGCAGCACGCTGCAGCTCGCTGTTACAGGTGAAAATGCAAACGGCGCAGCTGTTCCGGTTGCGCTATCCGATGTCGTATTTACAAGCGATAACGACTCGATTGCAAGCGTGGATGCAAATGGCGTTGTAACGCTGCATAAGGCTGGCAGCACAAAGATTCGTGTAACCTATGAGCTGCTTGGTATTCGCGCTGAAGCGGAAATCCCGGTATTGGCAGAATAAATAATTATATGGGAAAAAGTCACTTGAAAAAGTGACTTTTTTCTATGTACGGAAAAATACAGAAGTGATATAATTATTATGATTGAATGAAAGGACATAAACCTTTGAAAAATGTCTTTTCGGGCACTTGCGGAAATGATACAAATGTAGTACAATGGAACTATGCGAGGCTACAAAAGTATACAAACCGTTTACGAAAGTACAAGAAATAAGGAATATGGTCTATTGACTTCAATTTTTATGGATGTTATAATTATAATATTGATGAAAAATCTGTACATTTATATACAAAATGATAAAAAATGTATGTTTTTTTAAATTATTATAAAAGAAGTGTATGTGGATGAAGAAGTTGTTGCGGCGATGGAAGAAGAACTCGGCGCAAGTATTACGTTTGAGCGCCCGCGCACACAGGAAGACGAGATGCTTCGCGTGCGCGAGCGCATCAACCGCATGATTGCAGAAAAGCTGAACTGATAATGGAGGGGCTTTTATGATAAACGCGAATTTACATGGATTTTTACCGGGCAATGATGCTTATGAAA
>JAFQPV010000093.1 GCA_017411585.1 Clostridia bacterium
CACAAAATGCCAACCAGAAATACAAACAATGAATAGTTATAGAAAAAATCCGTTCCCCAGACACCTAGAACTATAAAGTTGCCCATAAAGCCGTAGTTTCCAAAAGTCATTGCATATTTATAAATGTTTCTCTGATATGCATTTTCGGGCGAATCCGTGTTTTTTCTTACAAAGCATCTCGAGAGCGGGTAAGAAAGAATAATGGAGAATAAAACAACCGCAAGCCCGTACAGTATAAGATTTGCATTCTCTGTAAAGGTTGCAACCGTGCACTTCGTCATTTGGGTAAACAAAGAAAGGGCAGGCACAAAAATAAATGTTTCCAATTTTGCCATTACAGTCCCTGAATTATCCGGCAACTTAATTGTCTTTCTTAATAAAAAACCCACCGAAATTAAACTAAACATCATTAACATTTACTTGAGTGTAAGATTAAAAATCTCCATACTTTTCTCCTTTGCTACTATATATTTTTCGTCTTTATTATGCGACTTTATTTATTCAAATCAAGTTCAACCTCAAAAAAACATCAACCCGTCACTTACACAGTGTATCCAGATACCCTTTCAGCATGCCCGTCCAGTCAGTTTGAATAATGTCAAAGCCTTTGTTTACAAGCCAGCCCCAGCTTTCGTCCATTTTGCCAGAAACGGCAATATCGTCGCTGTGCCCTGCGTTTAATACACGCTTGTAGTTATAGACAATGGCGTTTATATAGAGCTTATAGCCTAAATCGTGCATCTTATTTATATAAGTATCGCCGGCAACCTCCGCATCCTCTGTCGAAAAGCAAACCTCTGCACCGATGCAGTTGATGTTCATTTTGCGGATTTTTTCAATGCAGGTATCCATTTCGCGGAGAACCGGCATATACGGCATTTCCGGTGCGTACTGTTCCACAGCTGCAAAATGCGCATCATCCACAGGCGTTTTGATAATGACCTGGTCCTGCATACCGAGCTTACGAATTGCATCGGCGATTTCCTTCGGCGCTGTCCAGAATTTATCGACATTTACAGGGCATCTACCCTTTAATTTTGCCATCACATCCTCAAAGCGCTCTACGCCGAACTGCGTTACGGTATTGTCCTGGTTTACATAGCGCAGCTTTGCTACCTCATCCGCCGTCATATCCCGGATATACTTTTCGGACATAAGGTGCGGCGGCTCCATATTCGGATGGAATACAAAGAGCTGACCGTCCTTCGAAACGGAAACATCAAGCTCAATAATATCTGCGCCCTGCAAAAGCGCCGCCTCGAAGGCAACGGAGGTATTGCACGGAATGTTGCCGCCCGATGCGCCTCTGTGCGCTGCTATGTAATATTCACGACCGTTAATCTTATGCATAATTCAAACCCCCTTAAAGTTCAAAATATACGACTTGGTCTTTTTCAAGTGTAAATTTACTTGCATCCAATTTCACTTCTTCGAGCATATGTGCTTCATCCACCAGATACGCCTTTGCGCCGGCAGGCATGCTCATGCTTACTTCCGTATCTTCGCCGATATTGGAAACCAGCACGCCGAGCGTTTTGCCGTCCGTTGCAGCAAGCGCATACACCTGCTCGTTATCGCTTGCGCAGGCTACCTGCTGACCGAGTGCATAAAGCTTACCGAACGCCTTAAAGCCGTAATAAATGCAAAACGGCTCGATAGTGAGCGGATTAAAAAAGCCTGAATAACCGCCTGCGGCAATGCGCAAATCGTAATAGCACATCATTTCCATTTTCGTATTCTGCATTGCACACAAAAGCGCAACTGCGTTTGCACAAGGTGCGCGCTTGCCCTTGTCCTCCCTTTTTGGGTGCGTGTTCCACTCGTTTAAATGAATTTCCACATCACCAAAGCCGTGTTCCTCTAAATACTGCTCGCAATATGCCTGCATCTTCAAATTGTCTTCAACCGAGGCATAGCTGTGATGCGAAAAGAAGTCCCACGGCAGTTTTTCCTCACGCACCAAATCGACAAAATCATGGAAAAACTCCATAAAATAGGTCATTCTTCTTTCCCAATTGGTAAGCTTTTTATCCAGCTCGCCAAACGCCGCACCGGTGACATCCTGCTTTTCCTTTACAGCATAAAAGCCGCAGGACGCGTAACCGCCGATTTTGATTGTATCGCCAAAGCACGCCCTTAAATGCTTACTTGTCACTCTGTAGAGGTCAAAGTACTGCTCCTTTGTTCCCTTCCACATTGCATTCTCTTCGATGTCCGGGTGACCATCCGGCTCGTTCCAGATTTCCCAGTATGTGATGCCATAGTGAAAACCGTCCGCCCAGCCTTCGTTATAATGGCGGATGATATGCTCGCAAATTCTCGCCCACTTTTCGTTGTCCTTCGGCGGGAAGATGCGGTATGCCTTAATTTTATGCGCATTTTCAATCGTCACGCCCAAGCGGTAAACCGGCGCGCATTCATTTTCCATAAGTGCTTTAATTAAAATGTCCGTAAAGGCAAAATCGTACGATGCAGGATCGTTTTCATCCGCATCAAAATCGCGGAACACATTCGGAATATCCACATACACACCGCCGCCGAAGCGACCGCCGACATCGTGGAGTCTGGAATACGGAATATTTGCCTCCTTTAAGTAGGAAAACAGCTTTGTGTCCGAATAGAAAAGCGGCGGCTGCCCTACGCTGTGCATCGGCTTAATTCTGCCAAGCTTTTGATTTGCATCTATCTTGATTGTGGTCATCATTCGCTCACTCCAATTTTCAATTTATTCTGCGTTAATTATATCACACTACAAGACACAAATGCAACTCTGCAACAAAAAAACAGACCTTGAACGGTCTGTTTTTATCAATTAAAATTCAACTAAATCCTTTACATTTACAGGAAGACCCGTTGCGATGGACTTGTTTGCCGCAATGCCGGTTAAAATGCTCATTGCACCGTCCTCGTGCGATGCTGCACGGTTAAACGGATCGTATTCCGGTACGCCGAAGATATCATTTAAGAGTACCGGGTCGCCGCCGCCGTGGCCGCCTGTCTTTTCTTCAATTTCCACATCGTACGGCACGCCCCACATCGGGTATACCTTCAAGCTCTTGCTCTTCAGTGCGCCTTCATTTTCCTGTGCACCGCCGCCATTAACATAGTTTTGCTCTGTCACATCGAGCTCAATTCTGCCCTTTGTGCCGGTGAATACAACTCTAAAGCCCTCTCTCGGCGAGTAAGCCGTGAGCGAGTACGACATCTGTGCGCCGCTTTCGTACTTTACAAGCACATTCATCGTATCTTCAATGCTGATGCCGTCGCCAAACACGCTTTGGTCGCGGATGTAGCCATCGTCTGCCTCTGCATTCAAGTACAATTCCTTGAGCGATCCACTGTCCTCAAGCGGCAATGCAAACGGATCGCCCTTTGCATTCTCAGAGCCATATGCACGGCTGTAGAATTTCGTTACACCGCGGTTTTCGGCATTCTCTCTGCCATAGAACATCAATTCGCCGTAGGCAAATACCTGCTTCGGCTTTGTGCCGAGCCAGAAGTTTACAAGGTCAAAATGGTGCGTGGATTTATGCACCAACAAACCGCCGCTGTTTCGCTTATCTCTGTGCCAGCGTCTGAAATAGTCCGCACCATGCTGCGTGTTGAGCATCCATTCAAAATGCACGCTCTTTACATCACCGATGGTATCGTTCATAATCAGCTCGCGCACCTTGGTGTTGTGCGGTGCATAGCGATAATTAAAGGACACGCGCAGATGCTTGCCCGTGCGCTTTACAGCATCCAAAATTTCCTGGCACTTTACATTGTCCACCGTCATCGGCTTTTCGGAAATAACATCGCAGCCGAGCTCCATTGCACGAATGATGTATTTATGGTGCGTTCTGTCCACAGAAGTCACGATAACATAATCCGGCTTCTGCTCTTCAATCATCTTGTCAAAATCCTCTGCAAGATAAAGCGCCACCTCCGGATAATTGTGCTTTTCCTTTAAAATCTTCTGTGCGTACTTGAGTCTCGTCATATTGACATCACAAAACGCCGTAATTTCACTGGTCTCGCCATAGGTGCTTGCGACTGCCTCATAAAAAAATCTTGCTCTGCCGCCCACACCAACCTGTACATAACGCTTCTTTGCCATTATAATTCGCCCCTTTCGCTATTTTACACCCTTATATTAACACAGCAAGAATTGTAAGACAATATAATTTTTTGCACTTTTTCTTGAATTTTTTGCACAATAAAAGGAGCATTCACCGGAACACTCCTTAAATCTGCAGTTTTATGCCTCGAGCTGTGCGTAAAGACTTGCGACAAGCTTATCCACTTCTTCGTAGATGGTATCCTTCGGCACGCTGATTTTCACTCTCTTATCGCGGGTTGCAAGCTCAATTTCGCCCTTTTCAAGACCGCGCTTACCGATAACCACACGCACCGGAACGCCCAAGAGGTCAGCATCGGCAAACTGTGCGCCTGCCTGTACATTTCTGTCCTCTAAGATACAATCGTACTTCTTGGACAGCTTTTCATATACTTCTTCTGCAACGCCTCTGATTTCGTCCGCCTGGTTATTGAGGCAGCATACATGCACCTGCCACGGTGCAACCGTAATCGGCCAAATCGGACCGTAACCATCGTGGTTATCCTCGATAACGGAAGCCAACATTCTGCCGACACCGATACCGTAGCAGCCCATAATCGGGGTCTTTCTTTCGCCGTC
>JAFQPV010000094.1 GCA_017411585.1 Clostridia bacterium
ATGTTGCCATCGGACAGAAGCGTTCGACGGTTGCACAGCTTGTAGAAACGCTTTCCCAAAACGGCGCGATGGATTACACCATCGTTGTATCGGCAACGGCATCCGAGCTTGCGCCGATGCAGTATATTGCACCGTATTCCGGTTGTGCAATGGGCGAGTATTTTATGTATCAGGGCAAGGATGTCTTAATCATTTACGATGACCTGTCCAAGCACGCGGTAGCGTATCGTGCGCTTTCGCTGCTCATTCGCCGTCCGCCGGGCCGTGAGGCGTATCCGGGTGACGTATTCTACCTGCATTCCAGACTCCTTGAGCGTGCAGCAAGACTTGCGCCGGAGTATGGCGGCGGCTCTTTAACCGCGCTGCCGATTATCGAAACGCAGGCAGGTGACGTATCGGCCTACATTCCGACCAACGTCATTTCTATTACAGACGGTCAGATTTTCCTCGAGACCGAGCTGTTCCACAGTGGTATCCGTCCGGCGGTAAACCCGGGTATTTCCGTGTCCCGTGTCGGCGGTAATGCGCAGATTAAAGCGATGAAGAAGGTTTCCGGACAGCTTAAGCTTGCATATTCGCAGTATCGTGAGTTGCAGTCCTTTGCGCAGTTCGGCTCCGACCTCGATGAGGATACAAAGGAGCGTCTTGCACAGGGCGAGCGTATTGTGGAAGTGCTCAAGCAAAACCGCAACACACCGATTCCGGTTGAATTGCAGGTTGTGATTATCTATGCGGTAATTCATAACTACTTAAAGCCGGTAGCGGTTGAAGACATCAACGAATATCAGAGCGGATTGTTTGAATTTATGCAAAACAACTACAATCAGATTCTCAAAAATATTGTCAGCACGGGCGAATTGTCTAAGGACGACGATGCAAAGCTCGGCGCTGCAATTGCAGAATTTACAGATAAGTTTTTATCCGTTAAGTAAGGAGTAACAGCTATGGCAGGAGCTTCTATGAAAGATATCAAGCTTCGCATCAAGAGCGTGCAAAGCACCAGGCAGATTACAAAAGCCATGGAGCTTGTCGCTTCTTCGAAGCTTAGAAAAGCCAAAGAGCGCGTAGAGCGTGCACGTCCGTTTTTCGAAATCTTGGGCGATACGCTTGACCGCATTGCGGCAAACAGCCGGGATTTTGCTTCGGTTTATACCAAACCGCGTGAGGTCAAAAAAGCCTGCTTTGTTGTCATTGCCGGTGACCGCGGTCTCGCGGGCGGCTACAACAGTAACGTCTTAAAAGCCGTTGAAGCGCAGGCTGGCGATACCCCGTACTGTGTTTTGCCGATTGGCAAAAAAACAATGGAATATTTTACGCGCCGAAATGCAGAAATTCTATCCGATGCATTTTTGCTCGCCGCAGATATCAGCATCGCAGATTGTGACCGCATCGGACATATGCTGGCGGACGGCTTTGCAAACGGTGACTTTGACGCACTTTATATCGTCTACACCAAATTCGTCTCGATGCTTTCCCAAGTGCCGCAGCTCGAGCAAATGCTGCCCATCTTGCCCAAGGAAAGCGAGGGGAAATCGCGCGAGCTTATGATTTGTGAGCCGAGTCCGGAAGCGGCGTTTGCAAGTATTGTGCCGCAATACATCACCGGCATGGTCTATGGCGGTGTTGCCGAAGCCCAAGCTTCCGAATCTGCCGCACGTAGAACGGCTATGGAATCTGCAACCAAAAATGCGGGTGAGATGATTGACTCGCTCAGTCTTGAGTACAACCGTGCCCGCCAGGCGGCGATTACGCAGGAGATTACGGAAATCGTATCTGGATCGGGTGTCTAAAATCGGTATTGTAGGGGCGATTCACGAATCGCCCGCAAAACAAAAAATCCCTAAAGAAAGGGTGTAGAAAATGGAACAGAAAAACATTGGTACCGTTATCCAGGTTATCGGACCGGTACTGGACATAAAGTTTTCGGAAGGCAATCTTCCGGAACTCTTAAACGCCATTGAGATTGAAAATGGCGAAAACAAAATTGTAGCCGAGGTTGCACAGCACTTGGGTGACGATGTCGTGCGCTGTATTGCGATGAGCTCGACAGACGGTCTTGTGCGCGGTGTAAAGGCAGTGGATACCGGTGACGGTATCACAGTGCCGGTCGGCAAAGAGACACTCGGCAGAATTTTCAACCTCCTGGGTGAGCCGGTGGATAACCAGCCGGCACCGGAGGCGGAGGAAAGATGGTGTATTCACCGTCAGCCGCCGAGCTACGATGAGCAGGAAAGCACAACTGAAATTTTGGAGACCGGTATCAAGGTCGTTGACCTGATTGCCCCGTATGCAAAGGGCGGTAAAATCGGTTTGTTCGGCGGTGCGGGCGTTGGTAAAACGGTGCTCATTATGGAGCTGATTAATAACGTCGCAAAGCAGCACGGCGGTTTGTCCGTGTTTACCGGCGTTGGTGAGCGTACCCGTGAGGGCAACGATTTGTATAACGAAATGAAGGAGTCCGGCGTACTTGAGAAAACCGCGCTTGTGTACGGTCAGATGAACGAGCCGCCGGGTGCGAGAATGCGTGTCGGTCTGTCGGGACTCACGATGGCAGAGTACTTCCGCGATAAGGAAGGGCAG
>JAFQPV010000013.1 GCA_017411585.1 Clostridia bacterium
ACGTCAATATCTTAACTGCACATTCTTTGCCGGTTTTGTGCGAAATGTTTTCGTAAATCTCAACAAAAATTTGCATTCTTATCTGTAAGTTGATATAATATATATATTCAGTTTCGGGAGATGACAATATGCGCAAAAATATTATATTAATCGGGATGCCCGGCTGCGGCAAATCCACAATCGGCGTGGTGCTTGCCAAGGTGCTCGGCATGGGCTTTTCCGACATGGACTTGTTAATCCAACAGCGCACCGGTCGCCGCCTGCAGGAAATCATAGACACAGACGGACTGGAAGCCTTTTTAAAATTTGAAGAAGAAACGATTTTATCCGTCTCCGGCGAGCACCTTGTACTGGCAACCGGTGGCAGTGCCGTTTTAAGCGAACGCGCTATGCAACACTTAAAAACACTCGGCACCATCGTATATCTGAATTTGCCGTACAAAACAATTGCAAGGCGCATCCGAAACATAAATACTCGCGGCATCGCATGTGCGCCGGGCGAAACACTACTCGATATATATAACTATCGCACACCGCTCTATGCAAAATATGCTGATGTCACCGTGCATCCGAAAAACAAAACCTTTGAACAAACCGTAAACGAAATTGCTAAAGCAACTGACGTATAAAAAACATCCTCCTTGCGGACACTAAACACACAAACCGCGAAGGAGGATTTTTTATGGATAAAAAGCAAGCGCAAAAAAAGGCAATGGAGGTCGTACAAGCCTACTGCGGCAAAAAGGAAAAACAAGTTGATCCGCAGGGCAGCTGGACAGGACAACCACGCAATAAAGATGAGGTTCCCGTACAAGACGCAGACGATTTATAAGGTTGTTGCCAAAAGGCTCCGGAGTGCAAGAAAAACTTGCTACAAACACACAAGGGCAGTTTAAAACGTCAGTTGACCATTTAAACTGCCCTTTGCTTATTTTTTCATAGGTCCCGGATTATTTGTTCTACCATAAATATAATCTGTTGTCGTATTATAAAAATCAGCAAGCAAAATAACAAATCTGCCCGGAATTTCTCTTTTTCCGGTTTCATATGTGCTATACACTCTTTGGTCAATACCCAAAAGTGCCGCAACCTCTTTCTGCATCATATCTTTGTCTTCTCTTAAATCTTTTAAACGCGGATAGTAACACATAGCATTCACCTCAAGAATAGTATATGTACTATCAAAAAATAGCATTGATTTTACTATCATTTAATAGTGAAATAGTTGTATGAGGTGAGCATATGCTATTTACAGAAGTCCTGCAAGACTGTTTTTTACAATTAGAAAAAATTATCCCCAAGCCATTACAACATCAGTTTATTTCTAAACCGTATTCCATACTTACACAATATCATTTTTCTATTGGTATGCTTATTCGTAACACATTTTTATATGAGGATAACCGACTTTATGGCATTCTTAAAAATAGTGGCATAGACAATCCGGATGATATGTCTGATTTAATAATGCATCTTTTTTATTTACATCTACATACAATAAATGGTATCAATACAGTAAGCGATAAAACAGAAAAATAAAGGCTCCCTCTGACGAGGGAGCTGCTGAGCGAAGCGAAGCTGAGGGAGAGATACACGAAACCAATCTTACTATCTCTCCCTCCGTCTTTGCCTTCGGCAAATCCACCTCCCTCGTCAGAGGGAGGCACAATCCTGCCACTTTAAATTATTGAATCTCATTAATATTATACGGTGTAATCTGGTATACAAAATAGTTGAGCCAGTTCGAGTAAATCAGGCTTGCGTGCGAGCGCCAGCGCATCATCGGCGGCTTGGTCGGGTCATCGTCCGGATAATAATTTTTCGGCACATCAATCGGAAGTCCCTTATCCACATCGCGCATATACTCTTTATGCAGGGTATCTGCATCGTATTCGCTGTGTCCGGTTACAAAAATCTGTTTGCCGGCTTTCGTAAAGACAATGTATACGCCCGCCTCATCCGACTCGGACAAAATCTCCAACTCCGGCACCTTTTCAATATCCTCGCGCAGGATGGTCGTATGGCGAGAATGCGGCACATAAAACGACGAGTCAAATCCGCGCATCAGCTTTGCCGTTCTGCGGTTTACCCCATGCTCGAACACGCCAAACATCTTTGCATCCAGCGGATGCTTCTTGATACCGTAATGGTAATACAAGCCTGCCTGTGCACCCCAGCAAATATGGAATGTAGAGGTGACATTGGTCTTTGACCACTCCATAATCTCACAAAGCTCTTCCCAGTAGTCCACTTCCTCAAATTCCATTTGCTCTACCGGCGCACCGGTGATAATCATACCGTCAAACTTGCGGTCACGAATCTGATCAAATGTTTTGTAAAAAGTTAAAAGATGTTCTTCTGCCGTGTGCGTGGAATGGTGCGTGCTCATATGCACAAACTCCACATCCACCTGCAGAGGCGAATTGCTTAAGTAACGCAAAATCTGCGTCTCAGTCACAACCTTTGTCGGCATAAGGTTTACAAAAACCAACTGCAACGGACGGATGTCCTGATGCATGGCAACTGTCTCCGTCATAACAAATATATTTTCGCTTTCCAGCTGCGCTACTGCCGGCAGCCCGTCTTGAATTTTGATTGGCATACAACCAAGACCTCCTTTTTTTAGTATGGATATTATTATAACATATGTGCGTGGAAAATGCTACTGTTATTTTTGTAGATGTGAAAACATATATTTGCAAAAAAGTTTTTTTCATATTCTGCGGACATGCAAAATATATATGTACAAACGCAAACCGCGCGTCTTTTTGTCCGCAATCGGCGCGCACGAAACGCTTTAAGCCTATGGTGTTCGATGCCCATCGGCTTAAGCAAACTTTTGCGGGCAGAAAGGTACGGAGGGATATGAACATCTATCAAGATATTGCAAAGCGCACACAAGGTGACATTTACATCGGTGTCGTCGGTCCGGTACGCACGGGAAAATCGACTTTAATAAAAAAATTTATGGATACCTTGGTGCTACCAAACATGGACAACGAATACAAGGCTGCGCGTGCGCGAGACGAACTGCCACAAAGCGCCGCCGGAAGAACCATTATGACAACCGAGCCGAAATTTGTGCCGAATGAAGCCGTGGAAATCGTCACAGAGGACGGCGCACATATGCGCGTGCGCATGATTGACTGTGTCGGCTACTTAGTAAACGGCGCAGTCGGACACATGGAAGACGGCGAAGCACGTATGGTGCAAACGCCCTGGTTTGACTATGAAATCCCATTTGATCGCGCGGCGGAAATAGGCACACAAAAGGTAATCAACGAGCATTCCACCATCGGGCTCGTCGTAACAACGGATGCAAGCTTTTCCGAACTGGAGCGCGAGGATTATATTACAGCAGAAGAGCGCGTTATCCGCGAGCTGCAAGAAATCGGCAAACCATTTGTTATCCTGTTAAACACAACTAACCCGCATAGCAATGAAGCATTGGAACTTGCACATTCCCTAGAGGAGAAATACCGTGAAACCGTCCTCGTAGTTAGTTGTGACAAACTCACAAAAGCAGACATTACCTCTATTATCGAATGTGTGCTCTACCGTTTCCCTATCAGCGAAATCGCTGTGCATTCTCCGCGTTGGATTGACGGACTGGATATGGAGCATCCGCTAAAAAACCAAGTCTACGATGCCGTACTTTCCGCAACAGAAAATGTCCGCTATGTCAGCGATATCGCCACAGCAATCGAGAAACTGTCTTCTTATGATTTCGTGCAAAGCGCGCGTAGCGAGCACATCAATCTGGGCGACGGCAAAGCCGTAATTGAATTAACCACGCCGGAAAACCTCTTCTACGAGGTGCTCGGCGAGCT
>JAFQPV010000095.1 GCA_017411585.1 Clostridia bacterium
GCTTCGTTGATTTTTCAATGCGTTTTTGTTTGATGTAGTCACTGACCGTACAGCCGAAATAGTCGTGGAAGGTTTTATAGAGCACACTTTTTGAAATGTTTATGCTTTTACAAATTTGATTGATGCTTAAGTTTTTTTCGATGTTGGCATCTATAAAGGCGGTTGCTTTTTCGACATTTGCCACCAGCTGCGGATTCAAAAGGTCCTTTAAAAGAATGTGGCTTGCAAGTATGGATGCGAGATTTACGACACTGCTGATTTTTTCATCGTCAAACGACGGCAGCTTTTCGTAGTAAAGCGCCATATCCTTTTGATTCAGCTTCAGATGCGACAGCTTTTGTGCGATTTTTGAAAAGTCTGATTCCTTTTTCATTTGCCCTAAAATGATATAGGCGGCAATCTGGTCGCCGACAAGCAACGGCACGGCAACATCAATCAGTCCGGCGTGGCACAGGTGTGTCTCCGGTTTTTTGCTTTTTTTGCATTTTTCCAAAAGCGCCCGGTCGGATTTAAGGCAGCAGTGCGCGCCGTTTTTCGTATCTATGACCGCCCTGCAATAATCGTTGTGCGTGCGCTCAGGGAGCTCTGCAACGGAAAAATCTGCCTGAATTAAGGTAATATTGATGCCGGTTGCATTGTAGAAATCCTGCAGCACACTATTTAATTTTTCAACATCATAATTTAAAATCATAAAATCACCTGCTTTTATTATACCGCATCGAAAAGCTTTGTCAATATATTTCGAAAACACGAAATATATTTAAAAAAACAGGGAAGATTTTATATTTTTTTGTGTATGGGTATATGTTACAATGATTTCAAGCTAAGAGTATTTGCAGACAGGGCGAAAACATTTTTAGGAAAGCCTTTCTTAGCCAAGACCATGTAAAATATTATTTTTAGGAGGAAGAGATATGCCGGTTTATGAATCCATTAAAAATGCTGACAACAGAATCGTGATTTCTGCAGCAAACAGAGATTCCGTAACCTTTGGTTGGGACAAGGTTATTGCTGAGCTTACTGCTTTGGCTGTAGGCGGCAAAAAGAAGATTGCTCTCGACGGTTGGTACGGAATTGATTACGAAAAGATTGCGAAAGCTTTAGCTGAAAGCTTAAAAGCAAAGGGGATCGATGCTCTTTTGATTCCTGCAAACGAGCTCTACTTAACAAGAGACGAGATTATTGCCTACAACGCACCATTCGTTACGGATGATCCGGGCTTCGGTAAGGTAAACAAGGTTGGCGTTATCGAAGATATTATGAACAAGGATGCGGTTGCAAATGTAAAAGCAAAGCTTGCAGGCGCAGAGGCTGCAATCATCTACGGCGAAGGTGCATCCATTAAGGAATTTGCCGATGTTTTAGATGTAAAGTGCTATATTGATAACACACACCAGAAGGTACAGTGGGATATGTGGGACGGCAAGCTTTTAACTTTCGGTGCAAAGGAGCCGACCACAGGCTACAATTGGAAGGAATACAACTATTCTGACTACTATATGTTAAAGCGCCAGAAGGACTATATGTATGAAGCAATGGATTTCTATATTGAAAACTACTTTGAAGGTGACCTCGTTTTGGTACCGAGAAAGGCATACGATGAAATTATGTCCACACTCGTTAAGTACCCGATTCACGAGGTTAAAATCTTCAGCCCGGGTCCGTGGGGTGCATACAGATACCACGATATGGATTACGGTGTAGAGGGCCTTGCAAACAACGCATGGAATAAGATTGCAGGACCGGAGCTTCGTATTTTGATTGACTTTGGCGGCGAAAGAAGCATTTCGATGCCGATGCTCAATACAATGCAGTACGGTAAGGAATTGGTTGGTGCGCTTATCGACGAAAAATATCCGGGTCTGTTCCCGCTTGATATCTGGCTCGATGACGGCTGGCATCCGACACCGCAACCGGCTGAAAGAATTTCGATGCCGATGCACATTCACCCGAGCAGCAAGTATGTAGAAGACAACTTTGACGAGCCGCTCGGCAGATATGAGACATACTACATCGCAGAAGCTTATGAAGGTGCAAACACCTGGATGGGCTTCCACGACGATGCAGATATCGAAGAATGGGAGAGACTCTGTGAAGAATCCCAAAACATTAAGCCGATTGAAAACTGGAAAGACTTTATTGCAAACTGGTCGAGCAAAGAAGGCGACCTTTACC
>JAFQPV010000096.1 GCA_017411585.1 Clostridia bacterium
CATTATCTGCAACCTTTACCGCGCCCTTCTTTGCGGAAGCATAGTATACTGTCTTCGTTGCTGCTGCAGCATCCTCGCCGGCAGCGCTGACTGTATAGAACACATAACCGTTGTCCTTCACAGCGTGAACAGCGCTTACGCCTTCAGCTAATTTAACCGGCTTTAAGTTTTTATCCGTCGATTTTACAACATAAAGGTCTGTCTTCTGTGTCTCAGCATTGTCTACGCAGTACGCGATGTATTTTGCTGTCTGACTGAGAATTGGTGCAACCGCCATGCTTGTGTTGTCAGCAAGCAGTACCGGTGCTTTGCCTTTGCGGTACAGATAGAAGGCAATGCTCGGTGTTTCGCTTTCCTGGTTCAATTTCGGATAGAGTGCAACTCTACCGTCTGCAGAGCACATCAGACCGGTGGAAACACCTGTGTCAATCTTTTCCTTTGCCTTGTCATTATAGCTTACGTATAAGTCGCCGCTAAAGGTCGCTAAATCAAAGTTTTCGTAGAAGTACAATGCCTCACCGTTCGGGGAACGCAGGGAAGTACCTTCTAAAATCATTTCAGCAGAGTAACCGCCTTCTGCAGAAACTTCTGTTGTGTTTTTATAAACAGTGTAGATTTTGCCGTTGTCCTTGCGCGCCTTAAGCTCGTCGCCGAGAATATAGAGCGCAGACATATCGCTGTTGTCATAGGTCGGAGCATACTTCGGCGCAAAAATGCCGGAGTACATAACCCATAAAAATGCGCAGACCAAAATGAGTGCGATTAAACCAGTAAAGCCAAAAGCTTTTTTGCACTTTTTCGGCGCATCCTCTGTAGCTTCTTCAGAAATCGGCTCTACAGCTTCTTCACCGGAAATTTCCTCTGAAGCAACGGCTTCTTCGATTACCTCTTCGGCAGCCTCTACTGCTTCTTCTGTAATTTCTTCAATTTCTTCTGCAGCGGTCGTTTCTTCTTCTGAAACAGCTTCGGCTGTTTCTTCGATTTCAACTTCAGCTACATTTTCGTTTTCTAAGTTTTCGTTGTTTTCATTTGGTGTTGTATTCACGCGAAAAACTCCTTTTCTACATATTTTACTTAACTATTTTACAATATAATTTCAAAAAGTGCAACAGGTTCGTTAAAAATTCTTTTTTTGTTCATATTCGCATTGATTTTAAACGAAAATTCATATATAATATAGGTATCAATTATGAACGGAGAGAAGTTAATGAAAATTATCGCAGCAACCAATACTGCAGGTAAAGTTAAAGAAATTAAAGATATTTTGGCAGGTGTCGAAGTGATCAGCTTAAAGGAGGCAGGTCTTAATATCGACCCGGAGGAAAACGGTGTGAATTTTGAGGAAAATGCCCTTATAAAAGCGCGCGCAGTTGCGCAAGTCTCCGGTATGCCGGCGATTTCGGACGATTCCGGACTGTGTGTTGATGCATTGGACGGCGCACCGGGTATTTATTCTGCACGTTATGCCGGCGAGGACGCAACCGATGCACAGCGTATCGAAAAGCTGCTTAATGAAATGAAGGGCTTGCCGCGCGAGCAGAGAAAGGCATTCTTTATTTCTGCGGCGGCATTTGTAAGTCCGGACGGTACGGAGATTACCGCAACCGGTACGGTGGACGGCTATATTACCGAAGCGCCTGACGGTGATGGTGGATTTGGCTATGACCCGATATTCTTTGCTACCTCGCTTCGCAAAACCTTCGGTGCGATGAGCGATAAAGAGAAAAACAGCATCAGTCACCGTTTCAGAGCAATGACAAATTTAAAAAAGAAGCTTGTTAAACAAGGTATTTTATAAAGGGAGCATCTTATGAAAAGCATTATTGAACGTTTTTGTAAATACTATCAAAAATATAACCCATATACGGACAGTGAAAATGCCGCTGAGCATATTAGGGCGGACGGTACGTTTGACGATGTGGACTACACCTGCGAAAGCCGCTCTGCATGGAGTCTTGCGAACCACACGCGCTACGCGGCTGCACTTGCACTTTTGTTTGACCGCACCAAGGACGATGCATATGCAAAGCTTGCAAATCTTGCGCTGGCGCATTGGGCTGAAAATGACTACCGTAACTCTAACTGGTGGCACAATGATATCGGTACGCCGCGGCTTTTGATGCATACGGCGCTGTTTTTGGG
>JAFQPV010000097.1 GCA_017411585.1 Clostridia bacterium
AATACTGACTAAGCGAGGCTTAATCAGTATTTCGGATTACTACCAAAAGGTAGCACATATTTAATTTTGAATTGAACCGCCGTGTGCCGAACGGCATGCACGGTGGTGTGAGAGGGCGATTAATTTCGCCCTACTCGATTATCTGCCGAGGCAGGTATATACAATATTTCTAAGGCGCGGCATATACCATTCCTCACGCGGATTTAAGGTGTGCTGTACAAAGAATACGGCGAGATTTTCTTTTGTATCCATCATTGCGGTGGCCCCTGCGGCACCGCCCCAACCGAACTCACCGATGTTGCAGGTGTGGCCGATGGTTTTGTCTATAAAGGTACGTACACCTAAACCATAGCCATAGCCAGCGAGCTGCTTCCATGTCATATAGGCGCGTTGCTGCTCAGTTAAGCGGTTTGTTTTCATAAGCTCAACCGTGTTTGGCGATAAAATGCGTTCGCCGGTTAAGCCCATACCGTTGTTTGCAAGTGCGGCAAGCACTTTTATATAGTCGGAAACTGTCGTGGTGATGCCGGCACCGCCGCTGTCATATTCCGGACCGAAAACATGGTTTCTATTCTTACCGACATTGATAAATGTACCACTTGTTGCATTGCCGTGCTTTTGTGCCTCGACCAAATTAAAATTTGCTGTGTCTTCGCCGTCTGCCACAAAGCGATATTGCTGTGCCATATTGTTTACAATGGCAGGCGTGTGATGGTATACAGTTCGCGTCATGCCGAGCGGCTCAAAGATATTTGCGTCGACATAATCGCGGAATTTCATACCGCTGACAACCTCAACTAAGCCTGCGAGAACGTCGTGACACAGGCTGTATTGCCATTTTTCGCCCGGCTCAAAGGCAAGCGGTTCTTCGGCAAGGCAACGGATAACGGTTAATGTATCCATTTTACCGTCGGTCAGTTGTCTTGCTTTTTCAAATGCCGGGGTAGAAGTGTCGTAGGTAAAGCCGGCAGTCATCGAAAACAAATCGCCGATGGTAATTGGTTTTTTTGCATCTGTAAGTGAACCGTCCGGTTGTTTTATCGCCATATGGCGAAATTCCGGAATGTAGTCATAGAGTGGGTCGGTTAAAAGAAATTTACCGCGCTCTAAAAGCTGTGCGCCTGCGGTGCAGGTGGTTATCTTAGAGCAGGAG
Organism: Clostridia bacterium; assembly: GCA_017411585.1. GTDB lineage: Bacteria > Bacillota > Clostridia > UBA1381 > UMGS1253 > RGIG2041. Next base: position 1,154 of record JAFQPV010000097.1, read on the forward strand.
TAGATATTAAAGTGCTCCGTGCCGGTCAGGGTAGTATTGTCTTCAAGAGAGGCGTAACCGGCTTCATAGCGAAATACTCTGTTTCCGCCAACGTAAATTTGAGCGGCGCAGCCCGGCGTGCGCTCACGTGCCATCAAATCCATAAACTCTTTTAAATATGTAAAGTCCATAGTATTGCCTCCATTCGCTTTGTTGTCTTTAGTTTAGCACAGTGCAGAACAATCGTCAAGAACCCTTGTCAAAATCCGTATTTTTTGCTACAATATAGACAAGTATAACTGCAGGAGAAAAAACGATGGAAAAAAGCATAAACATTAAGAAAAACGATATTTTTGAAGTTGAAATCACGGACCAATCCTCAAGTGGAGACGGCATTTGCCGTATTGACGGATTTACCGTGTTTGTGCCGCGTACAGCCACAGGAGATTTGGCGCGCATCCGCATTGTAAAGGTGAATAAAACATACGGCTTTGGACGTTTAGAGCAGATTCTAAAAGCTTCAGACGTGCGTGTGGCGCCGGTGTGTGAAGCATTTGACAAATGTGGTGGCTGTGATTTTATGCATATAAATTATGAAACGCAGCTTAAGCTGAAAAGGCAGCAAGTGCTTGATGCGCTTGAGCGCCTCGGCGGATTTAAGGGCGTTTCTGTCAGCGAAACGCGCGGCATGGAGCATCCGTATGCGTACCGCAACAAAACGCAGATGCCGGTCGGCAAAGATAAAGATGGCAGAACGGTTTGCGGCTTTTACCGCCGCCACAGCCACGATCTGGTGGAAACGGAGCACTGCTGTATCTGCAGCGAGGCTGCGATGGCGGCAGCAGAATGTGTAAAGGAATATATGCGTATTGCAAAGGTAAAACCGTATGATGAAAAAACGCATACCGGCATTGTGCGCAATGTGTTTGTGCGCACGGCAAAGGATGGTAGTGTGATGGTTGTTGTAGTGGCGAATGCACTGTTTTTGCCGCAGCCGGAGCTGCTGGTGTCGCTTCTGTGCGAGGGTGTAGAGGGCATTGTCAGCATTCAGCACAATATTCATACGGACAAAACCAATTTGGTGCTTGGTAAAAATAATGATGTGCTTTGGGGCAGTGAAACGCTTTGTGATACCATTGGTGATTTGGTGTTTGAGATTTCGCCGCACAGCTTTTTTCAGGTGAATCCCGTGCAGACGCAGGTGCTTTATGAAACCGCTGTTGATATGGCAAATATTCAAAAAACAGATACGGTGTTTGACCTCTATTGCGGCATCGGTACGATTTCTTTGTTTGCCGCCAAGCGCGCAGGCAAGGTGATTGGCGTGGAAATTGTCGAGGACGCCGTGAAGGATGCGAAAAAGAACGCCGTACGCAACGGCATAGAAAATGCCGCTTTCTATTGCGGCGATGTGCAAAAGAGCATTCAATATCTCTACAGCCAGGGCGAGCGCGCCGATGTAGTGATTTTGGATCCGCCGCGCAAAGGCTCGGACGAAAAAACATTGGATGTGATTTTGAATATGCACCCGGAGCGTGTTGTGTATGTTTCCTGTAACCCTGCAACCCTGGCGCGCGATTTGAAATATCTGTGTGAGAGCGGGGCGTATAGAATTGACGCTGTTGTGCCGGTGGATATGTTCCCGCATACGGTGCATGTTGAGACGGTTGTACTGTTAGCGCGGACAGATGCATAGATGTAAATCTCTTGCGAGGAATAGTATTATGAAGAAGAAAGACAGAATTAAAATCGGTGCTTGCAGTCCGGTATCCACATTTGATGAGGAGCATATTCGGCTTTTGGCAGAGGCTGGCGTTGATTATGCGATATTTCGCATAGATGCTACTGATCCGATACCCGAAGAGTACCACGAAAAGCTTGTGAAATGGTTCGAAAAATATGGCGTAG
>JAFQPV010000098.1 GCA_017411585.1 Clostridia bacterium
GTAAATATACTCCGCGGCATAGTTGTTTTTAATGACCTTGTCTTCAACAACGCCCATACCTGTTTCTTCTACCGCCATTTTTGCAAGCGGAATTCTTGCTTTGTTGGCAGCAGAAGCGGCAGCCAAAAAGATTTTGTCTACCTGCTTTTGCGTGAAGGACGCAAATTGCTTTTGCGCCTGCTTTGTGCGTGCGATTGCTTTTTCAAGCATTTCAACACTGTCCACAATTTCGTAAGCTTTCTTTTTCATGGTTTGTGCCTCCTGATTTGATTTGCAATGGATTGTCCATATATGCTTAAGATGTCGCCCAATCTCCGGATTTAAACAAAAACGCACAATCAATTGTTTGTTAAAAATTTAACACTCTTTGAGTATAACATGAAATCTCTTAAAATGCAATAGAAAATGTTAAATTTTTAACAATTTCTTTCTTAATTTGACAATAATGCGAAAAACGAGTATACTGTTATTAGATTTTTTTCTCTTGAGGTGAGACAGATGTGGTATTATGAAGGTGTGATTTATCAGATTTATCCGTTCGGTTTTTGTGGCGCGCCGCGCCAAAACGACGGTAAATTGATGCCGCGTATTTTGAAGGTGCTGGATTTTGCAGACCATTTGAAAGCCCTGAATGTAAGCGCGGTATATTTTTGCCCTGTATTTGAAAGCAGTGCGCACGGTTATGACACGGCGGATTACACAAAGCTTGACGTGCGCCTCGGCAGCAATGCTGATTTTAAAGCCGTGTGCGACAAGCTGCATGAAAATGGTATCCGAGTGATTTTAGACGGTGTGTTCAATCACGTTGGCAGAGACTTTTTTGCTTTTCGCGATGTGCGCGAAAAGAAGTGGGACTCACCCTATAAGGATTGGTTTTATCTAAGCTTTGACGGCAACAGCTGCTATAACGATGGCTTTTGGTATGAGGGCTGGGAAGGCCATTTCGAGCTTGTAAAGCTGAATTTGGACCATCCGGATGTGAAAAATTATTTGTTTGATTGTGTGCGTATGTGGATTCGTGCGTTTGGTATTGACGGACTTCGCTTAGATGTGGCATATATGCTCAATCGTCAGTTTATGCGCGAGCTGCGCAGTGTGTGCGATAAAGAGAAACAGGAATTTTTCCTTGCAGGCGAAATGATTCACGGAAATTACGCGGAAATCGTTAATCACGAAACGCTGCACAGTGCGACAAATTACGAGTGCTTCAAAGGTATTTATTCCTCGCTGAACAGTATGAATATGTTTGAAATCGCCCATTCGCTCCGCAATCGCTTCGGCAGTGAGGATTGGTGTATGTACCGCGGGATGCATCTGATTTCGTTTGTAGACAATCACGATGTGACAAGAATTGCATCGAATTTGACCAATCCGGCTCATTTGCCGCTTGCTTACGGTATTTTGATGGGTATGCCGGGCATTCCGTGCATTTACTATGGCAGTGAGTGGGGGATGGAAGGCCAAAAGGAGCACGGCGATGATGCGCTCCGCCCGGCGGTGGATGCGCCGCAGTGGACGGCGCTGACAGACTTTATTGCCCGTGCAGCAAAGGCACACAGAGAAAGCCGTGCATTGACATACGGCGATTTCAATGTTTTGCATTTGACAAACAAGCAGCTGATTTTCGAGCGCTGCGCAGATGGTGAGCGTGTGCTTGTGATGGTGAATGCAGACGGCGAAGGCCATACGGCGCACTATAATGCAAACGCCGGCTGCGGCATAGATTTGCTGACCGGCAAGCACTTCGATTTCGGCGCGGGCAGTTATTTAGAACCGTACAGCGTAAAATATATAAAGGTACAATAAGACAGAGGGGAATGTGAGATTATGAAAAAAGTAATTTGTGGTTTGATGACAATTGTATTGCTATTTAGCATATTTGCAGTTTCCGGCATTGCACATGGAGATTTTAGTTCAACAGAATATTTTACAATTGCAGATGCGCAAGGCAGGTATGAACAAAAGGTGTGGGAAGACGGTGCCGGACAAGGATGGGCTTGGGATACTGCGACGAAAACACTGACGCTGAATGGAATTACCAACGGTAGTTTTGGATCTTACAACATTAAGGAAAGCAGTGGACCGATTACGATAGTTTTGGCAGACGGCACAGAAAATCAGTTTACAGGCAGTTTGTTTTTAAACGGATGTGATTACATCCTAAAAGGCAATGGAACACTGGTTATTGAACCTGCAACAGGTGCACTTTACGATGATAATGGTGAATACCTGACGGATGCGGAAGGGCATAGCATATATGGTGACATTCCGAATTTAATGAGCTGGAATACAAAGATTACGATGGAAAGCGGCAAGATTATCGGCAAAATGCGCGGTGTTCATTTGCAGGGAAAGCTTATTTTAAATGGCGGCACACTTGAGCTTGGCTGCGGTATCTTCGGCGGCATTCAAAGTAATACATATAAGGCGATTGTGAATGGCGGCGCGTTAGTTGTCTCCTTTCCGGATTGCAAAAACCTGGACCAATATACCCAGGCGACAAGTGCAGCGGAAATGTATCGTCAGGATCCGGAATTGGAGATGCATTGCGGTCTGCAGGATTCTCCTGCAGTGGATCAAAACGGCAAGACACTGCAATGGAAAACGACTGATGAAAGATTAATGTTGTGTAATGAAGACGGAAGTCCGGCAACCTATGCAATTATCGGTGCATCGGATTGCTATACGGCGACTGGTGAAAAGGCACACAGTTGGGCTGTGGATTCTGTAGAAACGGCAATGAAAAACGGCATTGTGCCGGATGAAGGTGTATACGGATTTGTTGAAGCGGATTTGACGGAAAATATTACAAGATCGGAATTTGCTGCATTAGTTGTGGAACTGTATGAGACAATCAGTGGACAGGCGTTGGAAGCGGGAAGGCACCCGTTTGAAGATGTAATTTATATGAATCAAGATTATGTTATCAGCAAAGCATATGCTGCAGGGCTGATTAACGGTGTCAGCGAAACAAGCTTTGCACCGGATGCGCTCTTAACAAGAGAGCAGGCATCCACTATACTTTACCGCGTTTTCGAAAAACTCGGTAAGGGTGGTGAGGCAAGTGCAAGTCTTTTTACAGATGATGACCAGATTTCCGATTGGGCGAAAAAGCCGGTATATTTCATGGCAGATAAAGGTATTCTGCAGGGCATGGGGGAAAATGCATTTGCGCCGAAATTAAACACGCAAAAGCAGCAGGCAATTGTCATAGCGCTGCGTATGTATGAGGACTTGAAATAATATTATAAAAGCAAAGGGCAATCATTTCAATAATGATTGCCCTTTGTGTTTTGTTATTTGTCTTTACCAGATGAGATAATCCATACCCTTTAACTTCGCAATGGCTTCTACTAAGAAGAAGTCAGCGTAGATGAGGTGCAGTTCTCTGCCCCTGCCGTAGGATTCCATGCCGTTCTGTAAAATGGATTGGTCGGAATCGTCGAAGATGCAATCCTGCTCGTGCGCTTTCAGAATCTTGATGGCACCGTCCAAGTACTTTTCTTCCTTTGTTGCCTTGTAAAGCTCAATTAAGCCGCAGGCTGCACATACGCCGGCACTGGAGTCGATATAGCCGATATCCTTCGGCTGCTGGAAGTCTGTCGGTGTTCTGAAGTCAAACTCAGCAGTATGCTCCAAGAAGTAATCGGAAACCTTGATTGCAGTATCTAAGTACTCTTTTTTGCCGGTGTGGATGTAGCTTAAGATAAAGCCGTATACAGCCCAAGCCTGACCGCGTGTCCAAGCAGAGCCGACTGCCATACCCTGACCTGCCAGCGTTTCGATAACTTTATCCTCCTGTTCATCGTGTACAACAATATGTACAACGCTGCCGTCCTCACGCACATGATCGCGCGCGCTCATGTCGGCGTGCATTTCAGCGATGAAACGGAAACGGTCATCCTCTAATTCGCGGGATGCCCAGTAAAGCAGCGGAATGTTCATCATACAGTCGATGATGGAGTAGCTTTTTTTGTTCCAGGCGCGGATGAAATTACCGCGAATGTTTACGCGTGCTGCGAGCATATTTGCAGCATAGAGTGTACGCACGCGGGACTCCTTATTGCCTTCAAGCTCATAGTGCGGCTTGGATAAAAGGTTCCACTGAAAGCCCACATCATGGTGCAGACCGTCATACTTGCGCAGTGCTCTGTCCATCAAAAGCTCCTGAACGCAAGCGCAGTTTTTATATTCTTCCTTGCCGGTCATTTTATACATCAGCCACATCATACCGCCGTAGAAGCCATTGGTCCACCAAGTGATTGGCATCGGGGCATATCTGTTGTTTACGGTTGTGTACGGTACAAATTCAACAACTGCTTTTGCTGTATTGGATAATTTGGCATCGAGCTTTTCCCAAATGCCGTCTACCCATTTTTGATCTTCCGGTTTTAAATTAATCATAGTATTACACTCCTGAATTTTTCTGCGTTTACCAAATGAGATAGTCCATACCCTTTAACTTCGCAATGGCTTCTACCAAGAAGAAATCAGCATATACTAAGTTCTTCTGCGTATTTCTCTTATAAGCCTCCATACCGTTTTGTAAAATGGATTGGTCGGAATCGTCGAAGATGCAATCCTGCTCGTGCGCTTTCAGAATCTTGATGGCACCGTCCAAGTACTTTTCTTCCTTTGTTGCCTTGTAA
>JAFQPV010000014.1 GCA_017411585.1 Clostridia bacterium
CCGGAAAACTCCAAGATAGCCAACGACTAAAAACCGAACTGGCAAAACATAAAGATGCCAATATGCATTGGGCAGACACAGGCTCTTCTTTAAGTTTACGCATCAAGGTTGACATCATAGATTTTAAACAACCTTTTGAAAAGTACCACAAAGAAATCGTCTCAATGCTGAATGCTGTTGAAGCATTAACCACGTTCGCAACAACCCTGAATGATATAGGGTACATAATATAGTGATATTTGTGGCGTGCATCGCAAACCAAATCCACAGCCAGCATAAAAAGAGGGAATTTGGATGCAAGACAAGGCACATAGGTAAGCACAGTACTCGCGTACGGGCTGACCTCTGTAACGAAGTATTGCGCCAAATTCACCTTTTTACAATTTCAATCAACGAACAAACCTACCCCAACCGCAACAAAAAAAGGAACGCATATGCGTTCCCTTTTTTATTAGCCTAATAACTTTTTTGCAATTGCGCCGATGGTCTTACCGTCTGCACGACCCTTGGTCTGCGCAGTAACCATACCCATCACCTTGCCCATGTCCTTTACGGATGCGGCACCTGTTTTTGCAATCGCTTCACGGATAATCTCGGTAAGCTCTTCTTCGGAAAGCTGTTCCGGCAAATAAGCCATTAAGACTTCCATCTCGCTTTTCAGGTTTTCCACCAGGTCTTCTCTGCCACTCTTTTCAAAATCCGGCAAGGAATCCTTTCTTTGCTTGAGCTCTTTTGCGATGACATCGATGATGCCTTCTTCATCCAGCTCTGTGAGATGATCCTTTTCATACTGCAGAATTGCGGAGCGTACAAGCTGCACCGTATTTTTACGGATGACATCCTTGTCCTTCATCGCCGCCTTCAAATCTGCTGCAAGCTGTTCTTTGAGTCCCATACGTTTCACCCTCGATTACTTAAACTTTCTCTTGCGGGCTGCCTCAGACTTCTTCTTGCGCTTTACGCTCGGCTTTTCATAGTGCTCTCTCTTTCTAAGCTCTGTTAAAACACCGGATTTTGCGCATTGACGTTTAAATCTACGAAGTGCATTATCTAAAGACTCATTGTCCTTTACTCTGATTTCAGACATTACTTTCACTCCCTTCACTACTATATACATAATAGTGTTTACCCCGTCAAATTGGACAAGGTATACAAATGTACTACATATTATACTCTAAAATTGCCTTCCGTGTCAATAGAAAATTTAAATTTTTTCTCTTATAAAAAAACAGTTGTTTTTTACTGTGAGAAAGTATAAAATATAAGGTATAGAATACACAAGATATGGGGGCACAAGGTATGAACATACTCATTTTGTCCATTAAGGCCGGTATGGGACATCACAAGACCGGTATGGCAATTCAAAACTACTTTGAAAGCCGTGGCTGCAAATGCGAAATGATTAACACCTTCGACTATATCAGCCGTGCGCTGTCTGAATCGGTCAACCAAGGCTATCTTCTGTCTACAAAATTTACGCCGCATATGTGGGGCAGAGTCTACCGCATAGCAGAAAAGAAGCAAAAAACCGACCCGACTTTCTTAAGCGATTTGGTCAGCAAAATTGCCTCCGGCAAGCTTTTAAAATATGTACAGGACTTTCGCCCGGATGCCATTGTGTGCACGCACGTGTTTGCATCCTTGATTGCAACCTATTTCAAACGAAAATGTGATATTACATGCCCGATGTACGGCATCATCACCGATTTTACGGTGCATCCGTTCTGGCAGGATGTGGATATGGATTACTATGTCACGCCGTCACGCCTGTTAAATCTGCAATTGGAGAAAAAGGGACTGGATGCAAACAAAGCATTGCCATTCGGTATTCCGATTGATCCGAAATTCAGCACCAAAACCGAAAAACGCGCCGCGCGCGAGCTGCTCGGCATTGAAAACAAGCCGACCATTTTGGTGATGATGGGCTCTATGGGGCACGGCAAGCTGATTGGCAGTTTAGAAACGCTTGATGCGATGCAAGCAGATTTTCAAATCATTTGTGTTTGCGGCAACAACAAGCGTATGAAGAAAAACATAGAATCACACAGCTGGAGCAAAACCATTATGGCGCTCGGCTATGTAAACAATGTAGAGCTTTTAATGGATGCTGCCGATGTGATTATCACCAAGCCCGGCGGTTTGACCACTTCAGAATTTCTTGCCAAGGGACTGCCGGCAATTCTTCTCAACCCGATTCCGGGACAGGAAGACAGAAACGTGGAATTTTTATTAAACAACGGTCTTGCGATTCTCGTCAGCAAAACCTTCCCGATTGACGAAGCCGTATATCAGCTGCTGCAGCATAGCTGGCGGCTTGACATTTTGTCCATCGCAGCAAAAAACATGGGCAAGCCGAATGCAGTCAGTGACTTATACAATCACATTGCTATGAACCATATGAACCGATTCAAAGCCGACAGGAGTTTAGAACAATGAAAAAGCAGTTTTCCGTCAGCGCACTGATTGCCTGCGCAGGCAGCGGCACGCGAATGAAACAACTGAAGAAAAAAGACGGTACTCGCGTAAACAAGGTTTTCCGCGCCATCGGCGATGTGCCTGTGGTTGCACACACCATCCACGCTTTCGAGCAGACGGCGTGTATTGATGATATTGTGCTCATCACGCGTGAAGCAGATATTGCCGAGCTTACACAGATTGTCAAAGATTTCGGCTTTGCCAAAGTGCGTTCCATAGTCGTCGGAGGTGACACAAGGCAAAAGTCCGTTGTCAACGGTCTGGCTGAGGTGCAGGAAAGCGACATCGTTTTAATTCACGACGGTGCACGTGCACTGGTTACCCCTGAAATCATAACGCGCGTATACGATGCACTCTGCCAAGGCGGTGTCGCAGGCGTGTCTGCAGCGGTCAAGGTCAAAGATAGTATCAAGCGTGCAGACGAAAATGGAATTGTAAAGGAAAGTGTTCCGCGCGAGGATTTGTGGAACATTCAAACACCGCAAGGCTTCTTTACGGAAGACATCACGGAATTTCATCGCCGCGCCGCGCAGGCAGGCGCCGTTTTCACCGACGACTGCATGGCTGCCGAATTCTGCGGCGCACGGGTACAGCTCGTAGAAGGCGATTATACAAACATTAAAATCACAACGGAAGAGGATATGGCATACGCCGAGTTTTTAATCACAAAGGAGCTAACTATATAAAAATCAAGTAGTTTTTAAAAATTATTCAGAATTAGTTAGCGAAACATTGCACATTAAAAATATATAAATAAAAGTGGTTTTTGTGGCATAACAAATAAACCTTCAAAAGAAGGCGATTTGTA
>JAFQPV010000099.1 GCA_017411585.1 Clostridia bacterium
GATGCTTTCCGAAGCAAATTTGGATGCCGTCATCGTCGAAACCGGCGCAGACATTCACGCCGCATTTTGCGCAAAGGCGCTTGAAAAGAACATTCATGTGCTTTCGGACATTCCGAATGTTGCCACCCTGCAGGAAGCTGAGGATTTATGGAAGGCAGCGGAGGCAAGCAAGGCAAAAATTTTAACAGGCGCAAACCCGAACTTCCAGAAATTCGCAGTTTTGCTCAAGGATTTTTACAACAAAGGTCTTTTGGGCAAACCGTACTGCATGGAAGCAGAATACATTCACTGGAACTTACTTACATCTGCCGAATATAAGCATTTAACAGAAAACGGCGACTGGCGCAAGCTGCTAAAGCCAATTCGCTACTGCACCCATTCCTTAGGTCCGCTGTTAACCATTCTGGAAGAGGATTTAAGAAAAGTATCCTGCTTCGGCACCGGAAAACACGGCCCTTCCGAGGACTATGCCGACACAGATAAAGACGATATGATGTGCGCACAATTCCAGACGGCGTCCGGCGTGGTTGTCCGCCTGATGCGCAACGGCAGATGCCGCGCAAGCATCGGGCATCACAACTACAGAGTTTTCGGCTCGGAAGGCTATATGGAAAGAATAGAGCGTTGCGGTACGCCTGTAATTCGCTATAATTCTATGAAAGAGCTTGACATCAAGTGCAAGGAAATCGGCGGCGAATTTATGCCACCTGCTTACGCAAATGATCCGGAGGCAAAGGCGAGCGGCCACGGCGGCATCGACTATGCAATGATGGATAACTTCGTAAAAGAGCTTACCGAGGGTAAGAGCGAAAGTGTTACCTTAAAGGAAGGTCTTGCCATGACACTCCCGGGCATTTATGCCGAAGAATCCGCAAAGCGCGGAGGCGCAGTTTTAACGATGTATTATCCGTGGGACAAAGAGTGGTCGGCAACGATTAAATAAAGCAAAAGCTACAAAAATGGAGTTGCAATATTGCAACTCCATTTTTTCATATTTACATTTCAATCAAGTATAACTGCATCATACCCGGTGCATAGCCGTCATCGGAAGCGTAGAGGATATATTTATTATCCCAGCTCCAGGTCGGGTGGCAATGTGCGCCCGGTCCGTACCAGCCGTTGTTGTGTACGGCGAGGGTTTCAATCGTCGGCTTGTCGGTGGAAATATCCATCAAAACGATATCGTTAACCGCATCGGCAACGAGCAGTGTGTTTTCCTTGTTTGCATGGTAGTGGTTGCAGTAATACGGCAGCTCTAACTCACGCAGCACCTTGCCCGACTTATCCGCAAAGCCGACACGCGGAATCGCGTCCGGACCGTCGTGCGAAACGGTCACCGCCTGCGTCTTATCCGAGGTAATCGTGCCGTCGTGCCCCACGCCGCGGTTATCGTAAAAGATAAGACCGTCGCGCGTCCAGAACTCGTGTCCGATGCTGTCGTCCTGCTTTTGACGCACGCATGGCTTCACCTGCCTTGTAATGGTGTTTAACAGCCAGATGCGCTGCTGCACATAGTTCCACGGGCCCTCGTGGCAGAAGGAAATATACTCATTGGTGTCCGGCGCAAACTGCACGTGCCCTACCCAATGCGTGTCCTCATACAAAATCCAGCCGCCGCTGCCGTCCATGGCGGCAATCGCAACCGCGCCGCGCTTCTGCCCGTAGAAACGGTCCAAAAAACCGTCATAGTTGCTTACTTTAAACGCGCGGTCATATTCCGGCACCTCGTTGAGTGCAATGACAACATAACGGTTGTCAAAGCTCACATTCGGGCTGGAAATCGTAAAACCGACTGGCGCGCGGTACAAAAGACGGTACTCGCCCGTCGAGCGCACGAAAGCATGCAAATCACCGTTATACGTAAAGATAATATACTCGCCGTCTCTGCTTTTCGAGCCGCCGGCGATTTTGCAGCCTTGACCGAAGTGCGCTTCAAAATCCGTCAGCTGCGTGCTTTCGCCGGTTTCAATATTCATTGCATAATAGTTAAGTACATCCGTTTGCCCACCCTCGGCATACGGCGAGGTTTCCGAATGTGTGTAGATGATTTCTTTGCCGTCCTCGGTAAAGGAATTTTCCGTAAAATAATAGTGATAGTTTCTGCCGGAACTTGTCAGCTTAATTATCCTTCTGCCGCTCTTTTCGTCGATATAGCTTTGCTTTTGCGGTGCAATTTTTCTGCCCATGTTTGTCATGATTTGCATCCTCCCTGCGCTACCGTTTTTATTACAGCTTAGTTATAGCACAACAAGCTTTCAAAGTCAAGGTATGCGCTCATATTCTGCGAATAATTGAGCAAATCGTAC
>JAFQPV010000015.1 GCA_017411585.1 Clostridia bacterium
ATACAAAGGGCGAGCTGAAATGGCAATTAGACATCAATGTGCACAATCCGATTTTAAAAATCAGCGGCAGCTACATTCTGCTTGCCGGCATTGATGCAAAGGATTTGTACATATTACGTGACGGTGAGATTTTAATTCATACGACAACCACCTACGGCATTTTAAATGCCGGCATCGCTTCAAACGGCACATTCTTTATTATCGAGGACGAGCCGTATTACAAAGGACTGTTGACCGTACGTGATAACAAAAACAAGGACTTGTTTGTATGGCACTCCGGCACGTCTTATATTATTGATGCTGCATTTAATGAACGCACCTCGCAAATCGCAGTCAGCACGCTATCGGCAAACATTCACGCTGCACACGAAAACACCGAGGAAGCTGAAGCGGCTGACTACAGCTCGGCACTTCTGCTGTTCAAGATGCACGAAAATGCACCATATCAAACATATACTTATGATAACACCATTGCCGGCAATGTGTACTATGCATCCGGTCGTTATATCATCGTAACCGACAGTGCGGTGCACGCCTATGCATCGACAAACGGCGAACACGCCTGGACGTATGACTTTTTACCGCACACCCTGCAGCGTGTCGATTTTGAAAGCGGCAGGCTGGCACTTTTAACAATGGCGGAAGACGGCAGCCAAACACTGCAGGTTTTAAAAGCAGACGGCAAGCTGACGGGCGAAAAAATCAGCGGATTGAAAAGTGCGAACACGGTGTGTCTGCTTAAAAACATTCTCGCCGTCGGTAACAGCACAAATATTGATTACTACAACTTAAGAGGGGCTCTGCAATACCACGTTGCCCTGCCAAAGGCGTACAACGACATTTGCCTGTTTAACAACGGACAATATTTGCTCGGCACAAACAATATGGTGTCCGACTTGCTTTCCACAAAATAAACCGAAAGGAATAAAAACGCTATGCCTTACATATTAGATATCATCGTTTTGATACTCATACTCTTGTGCGTAATACGCGGTATTCGCCGCGGCGCGGTACGCACGGCGTTTTCTCTGTTTTCTTTCATCATTGCGTTAATCCTCACATTTATGTTTGCCTCCCCCTTTGCGCAGTTTATTGAAAAGCAGCCTTGGGGAATGGAAATGCATCAGTCCATTGAAGGCAGCCTTACAGATAAAATCGATGCAATCCTTGAAAAGGAGGAAAGCGAAACCACCAACACCACAGAAAGCATATTAAACACACTGCTTGTGCCGGAATTTATGAAAAATTCCTTGCTTTTAAAAAGTGATTTTGTCGTGCGCAACGCGGATGTACCTGCCTCCGAGGCAGTCGCAGACGCACTTGCAAGCGCATATGTAAAGGCAATTTCCTCCGTTGTTTTATTCATCCTGCTTTTGCTGCTTTTGCGCATTTTGCGCATTATTTGTGAGCAACTCTTTAAGCTACCGCTCTTAAAGGATGTAAACCGCATTGTCGGTGCCGCCGCAGGGCTTGTCAATGGTATCTTCATTGCTTATCTTCTTTTAAGTGCAATCAGTGCGCTTTCCGGTATGCCGACATTTGAATGGCTGGCATCTGCAATGGAAAGCTCCTATATTTTCAAAAATGTGTACGAAAACAACGCGATACTTTCCGCAATTCTATAAAGGATGGTAAATCTATGACTGATTATGAAATCTTACAAACCAAATCGCTTGCCGAGTTAAAGGCATATGCCAAGGAACTGAATTTATCCGGTGTAAGCGGTTTAAAAAAGAGCGAGCTTTGCGACCGCATTGCCGAAGAGTGTTTAAAGCGAAGTCAGGCAGAGGAAGAAAAGAAACCATCTTCCCCCGCAGAGCAAAAGCCGAAGGAAAAATCACGCCCGGCGGATGTGTTTCAGGTGCGCGGCTTTTTAGAAGTGCACGAGGACGGCTTCGGCTTCATCCGTTTTGATAACTACGAATCCAGCCCGAAGGATGTCTATGTTGCGAACTCGCAGATTCGCCGCTTCAACTTAAAAACCGGCGATGAAATCTGTGGTGATGCTCGCCCTTTGCGCGAGGGTGAAGACAACAGATATTCTCCGCTTTTGTACATTCACGAAATTAACGGCGACCGTCCGGATGCGGCAATACGCAGAAAGTCCTTTGATTCGCTCACGCCGATTTATCCGGATAAACGCATATCTTTAGAAACAGTGCCGAACGCATTTTCTATGCGTTTAATTGATTTGGTTGCACCGATTGGCTACGGTCAGCGCGGTTTGATTGTCGCGCCGCCGAAGGCCGGCAAAACCACGCTTTTAAAAGGCATTGCGCAAAGCATCGAAAAAAACTGTCCCGATGCGACACTGATTGTGCTGCTCATTGACGAACGCCCGGAAGAGGTTACGGATATGAAGCGCAGCATCAAAAGCGAGGTCATTTATTCCACATTTGACGAGGCACCGGAGCATCACGTAAAGATTGCAGAGCTTGTCTATGAGCGCGCACAGCGCCTTGTGGAGCACAAAAAAGATGTTATCATCCTGCTCGATTCCATCACGCGCCTGACCCGCGCATATAACCTAACCGTTCCGCCGACGGGGCGCACACTCTCCGGCGGTATCGACCCCGGCGCACTGCACAAACCGAAGAAGTTTTTCGGTGCAGCACGAAACATCGAAGAGGGCGGCAGCTTGACCATTCTTGCAACCGCATTGGTGGAAACCGGCAGCCGTATGGATGATGTGATATTCGAAGAATTCAAAGGTACAGGCAATATGGAGCTGCGCCTGGACCGTCAGCTGCAGGAAAAGCGCATCTTCCCTGCCATTGATATTGCAAAATCCGGCACGCGCCGCGAGGAGGCACTTTTGACAACTGATGAGCTGTGCGCTGTATGGACCATTCGCAAAGCGATGAGCCGTATGGGCACGGTCGATGTGACGGAAGAGCTCTTAAACAAACTGACACGCACAAAAACCAACAAAGACTTTGTTGAAAATATAAACAGCACAATGGGGAAATAATATGTTCGAAATTTATTTAGACAATTCAGCGACAACCAAGCCGTACCGCGAGGTCAACCAGGCGTATTTGGATATGTCGGAAATCTGCTACGGCAATCCTTCTTCCCTGCATTCCTTCGGTATGCGCGCGGAAAAAGAGGTTAAAAATGCACGAGGTGCTTTGGCAGAAGTGCTCGGCGCGCAGGACAAGGAAATCTTTTTCACCTCCGGCGGCACAGAAAGCAACAATCTGGCAATTTTAGGCTTTGCCCGCGCCAACAAACGCCGCGGTATGCACATCATTACGACTGCAGTAGAGCATCCCGCCGTACTCGAACCGATGAAGCAGTTGGAAGCTGAGGGGTTTGAGGTTACCTATCTCGGTGTGGATGAAAACGGACGCATCCGTATTGAGGATTTTGATGCCGCTCTGCGCGCAGATACCATCTTAGCAGCAATTATGTATGTCAATAATGAGGTTGGCGCCATTATGCCGATTGAGAAGCTAAAACCATTGATGAAGAAAAAATCGCCAAACGCGGTGCTCTTTGTCGATGCGGTACAGGCATTCGGCAAGCTGCCAATCAAGCCGGAAAAGCTCGGCGTGGATATGCTCAGCATCAGCGGACACAAAATTCACGGTCCGAAGGGCATCGGCGCACTGTATATCAAAGACAAAACCTTAATCCGCCCGATTCTCTACGGCGGTCATCAGCAAAACAATATGCGCTCCGGCACAGAGAACACCCCTGCCATTGCAGGCTTGGGCGTTGCGGCGCAGCTTGCATATCAGGATATCAAAAAGCAGCCGAAAATCAGAGCGATGCGCGATATGCTCAAAGCCGGCATCCTCACGCAAATTGACAATGTGGTCATCAACAGTGACGATGCTTGCCTTGAAAACATATTAAACATTTCTTTTCTCGGTGTTCGCTCTGAAATTCTTCTGCACGCGCTGGAAAGCAACGACATCTATGTCTCTGCCGGCTCAGCCTGCGCATCCAATGCGCCAAAGCCGTCCGCCACGCTGACGGCGATGGGCAAAAGCGCCAAGGAAATTGACAGCGCACTGCGCTTCAGCTTCTCTGAGTTTAACACAGTGCTTGAAGTGCAAGAGGTAATTAAGGTGCTTGTAAAAGAAGTTGCGGAAATCCGCAAATATGTAAGATAGAGGTAGAATCATGCAAGAAATATTATTGGTAAAATACGGTGAAATTATATTAAAGGGCTTAAACCGCCCGGTGTTTGAAGCCGTTTTGGTGAAAAACATCCGTCACGCACTCGCCTGCTTTAAGGGGCTTAAGATTTATGCGGCGCAGGCAACCATTTACATCGAGCCTGCAGAAGACACAGATATGGACGAGGTTGCAAAGAAGCTTTTAAAGGTCTTCGGCGTGCTGAGCGTAACCCGTGCGTGCGTGGTTGAAAAGGATTTAAACAAAATTATGAAGGCTGCAGTGGAATACTGCGGCGATACACTGCGCGGCTCTACCTTTAAGGTGGAAGCAAAGCGTGCAGACAAAAAGTTTGCATACAAATCTCCGGAAATCTGCCGCGCTGTCGGCGGTTATTTACACGACAAGGTGGAAGACCTCACGGTCAATGTCACCAACCCGGAGCACGTGGTTATGGTTGAAATTCGCGACTATGCGGCATACGTATATTGCGGCAAGCAGGCAGGTCAGGGCGGCCTTCCGACCGGCACAGGCGGCAGAGCATCGCTGCTGTTGTCCGGCGGTATCGACTCCCCTGTTGCCGGCTATATGATGGCAAAACGCGGCTTGGAAATCGATGCAATTAACTTTTTTAGCTATCCTTACACGAGCGAGCGTGCAAAGGAAAAGGTAATGGATTTGGCGAAAATCCTTGCCGGCTACACATCGAAAATCAATCTGCACATCGTGCCGTTTACCGAAATTCAGCTCGCCATCCGCGACAACTGTCCGGAGGAGCATTTAACGCTGATTATGCGCCGCTTTATGATGAAGATTTCCGAAATCGTAGCGCGCAAAAACGGCAGTGCAGCGCTGATTACGGGCGAAAGCCTCGGTCAGGTGGCAAGCCAGACGCTACAGGCACTCGCCGTAACAGACGATGCAGTGAATATGCCGGTATTCCGTCCGCTGATTGGTATGGACAAAGAAGAAATCGTGCAGATTTCCAGAAAAATCGGTGCATTCGAAACCTCTATTTTGCCGTATGAGGATTGCTGCACCGTATTTACGCCGAAGCACCCGACCACAAAGCCAAAGCTCGACATCATTTTAAAATCCGAATCCGTTTTGCCGATTGACGAGCTGATTGAAAAGGCAGCCTCCGGCGTGGAAACCATTACATTATAAGAGGTAATCAACATGATAGCAGAAATTTTATCTGTCGGCACTGAGCTGTTGCTCGGTGAAATTGTAAATACAGATGCACAATTTTTGGCAAGCGAGCTTTCCAAGCTCGGCATCAATGTGTATCACCAAACCGTTGTCGGCGATAATCCCAAACGCTTAAAGGAAGCCATTTTGCTTGCGCTTTTGCGCTCGGATTTACTCATCACCTCCGGCGGCCTCGGTCCGACAAGTGACGATATTACAAAAGAGGTTGTATGCGAAGCTATGGGCGCTAAGCTTGTTATGGACACGCGCTCGCTTACACGCATCAAGGCTTATTTTAAACAAATGAACCGCGAAATGGCAAAGATTAATGAAAAACAAGCCATTTTGCCGAAGGACGGCATTATCCTCGACAACAACTGCGGCACAGCCCCTGGCGGCATTGTGGAAAAGGACGGCAAAATCGCCATTTTCCTGCCGGGACCGCCGCGTGAGCTTACACAGATGTTTACAGAGAGTGTACGTCCCTATTTAATCAAACGCACAGAAAGCATCCTGTATTCCAAAACACTGCGCATTGCCGGTATCGGTGAATCGCGCGTAGAGGAGCTTTTGAGCGATTTAATGCAAACGAGCGAAAACCCAACAGTTGCACCGTATGCCAAAACAGACGAGGTCACCCTTCGTTTAACCGCACGTTGCAAGGATGATGCAGATGGCGAAGCCTTAATTGCGCCGGTAGAAGCAAAAATCCGCGCCATACTTGGAGATGCGGTATACGGCGTAAATGAAGATACTATTTTCAGCTGTGTCCTTTCCATGCTGAAAAAAAGACAGATGACCGTATCCTTTGCAGAAAGCTGCACCGGCGGTCTTCTTGCAACAAAGCTGACAGATTTGCCCGGCGCATCCGCTGTACTGCGCGAAAGCTATGTCACCTACTGCGATGCAGCAAAGACAAAGATTTTGGGTGTAGACCCTGCCCTATTAGAAGACAAGGGCGCAGTCAGCTATGCGGTATGCGCCGCAATGGCGGAAGGTCTGTATAAAATCAGCGGCAGCGACCTTTGTATCAGCATCACAGGTGTTGCAGGGCCTGACAAAGATGACCTAGGCAATCCGGTCGGTTTGGTCTATCTCGGCATTTGCGACGGCAAGAATACAAACGTGCAAGAGCTGCATTTCGCAGGCAGCCGTGAGCGCATCCGCAACCGCGCCGCAATCAATGCTTATATGATGATTCGAAACTATTTGTCGGAAAACGAAAAAAAGTGTTGACAACCTGCATAGAAACAGGTATAATAATAACAGAACAAATGTTTGTTAAGGAGGGTTTATTCCCATGTCTGAAACAATTTCCGAAAAGAAAAAAGCACTGGATGCCGCATTATCCGGCATCGAGAAAAAATACGGTGAAGGCTCGATTATGAAATTGGGCTCAAACGCAAAATTAAACATTGATACCATTCCGACCGGCTCGATGAGCTTGGACCTCGCGCTCGGTATCGGCGGTTTGCCGCGCGGCAGAATTGTGGAAATCTACGGACCGGAGTCCTCGGGTAAAACTACGCTGACGCTGCACATTATCGCCGAAGCTCAAAAAATCGGCGGCGAGGTTGCATTTATCGATGCAGAACACGCACTCGACCCGGAATATGCAAAGAATTTAGGCGTTGATACGGACAACCTGATTGTTGCACAGCCGGATACCGGCGAGCAGGCGCTTGAAATCACAGAAGCGCTTGTGCGCAGCGGTGCGATTGACGTTGTCGTTGTTGACTCGGTTGCAGCACTTGTTCCAAAAGCGGAAATTGACGGTGAGATGGGCGATTCGACCGTTGGTGCACACGCGAGACTCATGAGCCAGGCAATGCGTAAGCTTGCGGGTATTTTAAACAAATCCAATACAATCGCAATTTTTATCAATCAGCTGCGCGAAAAGGTTGGCGTGCTGTACGGCAATCCGGAGACAACCACCGGCGGTCGTGCACTGAAGTTTTACTCCTCCGTTCGTTTGGACATCCGCCGTGTTGAGGCGATTAAGAACGGCACAGAGATTATCGGTAACCGCACACGTGTAAAGGTTGTAAAAAACAAGGTCGCACCGCCGTTTAAAGAAGCAGAATTTGATATTCTGTACGGCAAGGGCATCTCGAAGGAAGGCAATATTTTAGACGTCGCAACGGGACTCGGTATTATCCAAAAAAGCGGCTCTTGGTTTGCATATGAAGGCGAACGTCTCGGTCAGGGACGTGATAATGTGCGCGAGTATATGATTGCAAATCCGGAATTTACCGCTATGGTTGATAAGCAAATCCGCGAAAAGCTCGATTTAAAGGAAGTTAAGCGCATTGATGATGAATCCGTTGTTGCATTAGAAAAGACCGGAAAGAAAAAATGATGGGAGTCAGCGGTAGATGGACTACATAATCCTCGACCTCGAATGGAATCAGCCTGTATCGAAAAACAGCTACCCCTATTTGAGAATCGGCGACCGCTTTTCCAATGAAATCATTGAAATCGGCGCAGCAAAGGTCAATGATCGATTGCAAATCGTCGACACCTTTAAAGTGGTCATCAAACCAAAATATTATAAAAAACTGAATTCAAACGTGATGAAAATCACACACTTGAAGCAGGAAATTATCACAGGCGGCATCGGTTTTGATGTCGCCATTGCGCAGTTTCAGGACTGGTGCGGCAAAGATGCAATTTTGTTTTCCTGGGGGCGCGACGATATCTATGTGATGAAGCAGAATTTAGAGTTTTATGAGATAGATTCTTCCTGGATTCAAAGCTGGTATAACCTGCAGCTGATGTTTAGCAAGGAAGTGTTTGGCAACAGCAACCAGCGCTCGCTTAGCTTCGCAATGGAGCATTTTGCCATCCCGCAGGAGGATGCGCGTCCCTTCCACGATGCGGAAAACGATGCGTATTATACCGCAAAAATCTTTTTAAAGCTCGACATACGCGCCGCGCTGGACAACTATGATACCATCAGCAGCTTTGCAAGTCTCTGCCACGAGGAAATGGGCGGCGGTCTCGGACCGTTCCGAACCAAAGGTGAAGCCCTTTCCAACAAGGAGGTTACTTCCCTGCTTTGTCCGCAGTGTAAAACACCGCTGACAACCTCGGTAGACTGGTTTGCAAACAATGACAAGTATGTTTCGCTTGCCAGCTGCAAAGCGCACGGCACGTTTTTAGGGCGCATTAAGTTCATCCGTCAGTCGGACGGTCTTTTGCGCGTTCGCCGCTCTGTACAAAAGGCACAACAGGAACAGCTTGCGCAGATTAAGCAAAAGAGCGAAATGAAGAAGGAAAAGGCAAAGGCTTACAGAAGAACGAGAATGAAAAAGCTGAAGCGGCAAAAATCAACTCC
This sequence comes from Clostridia bacterium, assembly GCA_017411585.1. Taxonomy (GTDB): domain Bacteria; phylum Bacillota; class Clostridia; order UBA1381; family UMGS1253; genus RGIG2041. Next base: position 8,654 of record JAFQPV010000015.1, read on the forward strand.
GGAGGCATAAGGCATGATTCGAAACATTCCCGGTACAAAATTATATACATCCTCGCTCGTGCTCGGTACGGATATCCTATCCCCGACCGTCGGCGATGCGGATATGCAAAAAATCCTTGACCGTTATGTCGACTTGGGCGGCACGCACATTGATACTGCCGCGCTCTATGGTCACGGTCACAGTGAAGAGGTTATCGCTGATTGGTTTAAAAAATCCGGCAAGCGAAACGAAGTTTTGATCGCAACCAAAGGCGGCTTTCCAAATCCGGAGACAATGCACATTTCTCGTTTGTCTAAAGCAGAGCTCACATCGGACTTAGAGAGCAGCCTTTCACGTCTCGGCATAAATGAAGTGGATTTATACTGGCTCCACCGCGACGATGAGGCTTTGCCGGTCGAGCCGATTATTGATACATTAAATACATTTGTAAAGCAAGGCAAAATCCGCTATTTTGGCGCATCTAACTGGAAAGCGGAGCGCATCAAGAAAGCAAATGCATATGCCAAAAGCAGCGGACAACAGGGCTTTTGTGCATCGCAGATTAAGTATGCGTTTGCGCCGTCCGCGCCAAGCTTTGAGGACGACCCGACCTTAGTGGAAATGAATACAGCGGAGCATAAATTCTATGCAGAAGAAAGCTTCCCCGTGGTTTGCTTTGCATCGCAGAGCAAGGGTTATTTTCAAAAGCTCGCAGCAGGACTTCCGCTTTCGCCTAAAGCAGAGCAGCGCTATGACTGCCCCGAAAACAGAACGCGTTTTGAAAATCTTTTAAAGCTTTCTAACGAAACCGGTTACAGCGCAACACAGCTTTTGCTCGCGTATCTAACAAGCGAAAGCTTTATGTGTTTGCCGATTGTCGGTGCAAACAGTGTAGAAAAGCTCACGGATTCGATGTCAGCGGCAGAAATTGTATTAACACAGGCGCAGCGTGAGATGCTGATTCAAGGTACGCCGCGGTTTTATAAATGATTATGTAAAGGCAGAGCGTATTGAACCGACCCCCAAAAGTTAGACCAAAAATCTAATTATTGGGAGGTCGGTTTTTTGTGGCAAAATATACTTTTGAGTTTAAGAAAAAAGTTGTGCAAGAATATTTGAAGGGTAAAGGAGGATA
>JAFQPV010000100.1 GCA_017411585.1 Clostridia bacterium
CCGTAGCGTGTGCAGCAAATGAGCGTCTTGTTCGGGTCAACCGTTCTCGACTTCGCTACAACAACCTTTTCCATCATCGCCTTGCTCGTGCCCATTGCGTTAACCGGATATGCAGCCTTGTCCGTCGAAAGGCAAATCACCTTGCTTACACCGGCTTCGATTGCGGCATTTAATACATTGTCCGTACCGAGCACATTCGTTTTTACAGCTTCAACCGGGAAAAACTCGCAAGACGGCACCTGCTTAAGCGCTGCCGCATGGAAAATATAGTCCACGCTGTGCATTGCATTTTTCACGCTTGCCAAGTCACGCACATCACCGATGTAAAACTTGATTTTATTGCTCGCCTCCGGATATTTCGCCTGATACTCATGACGCATATCGTCCTGCTTTTTCTCGTCACGCGAAAAAATACGGATTTCGCCGATATCCGTATCCAAGAAGCGGTTTAAGACCGCATTGCCGAACGAACCGGTACCACCGGTAATTAGTAAGGTTTTATTTTTAAACATATTCTCCCCCAGCTTTCCAATTTTCATTTATTCCTGTCACTTACAAAGAAGTTTTTTTACAATATTTCGCAGCATATTTTTCTCTTCGGCATTAAAGCCGCAAAACCACATAAGCAACATATATACGCCTATAGTAATAATCGCTGCAATGCCTAAACTCAGCCAACCCATTAGCAAGCTGCTTTCAGAACTCATCCATGCCTGTACCGTGCCGCTGATCAGCCGACCGCCCAATACACATACTAAAACCGGTAAGCCCATTTTTATATAACATTATAATAAAACTGCCACATATTCAAATGCAAAACCTTATGATAAATTACATTCATGCAAAGCATACGCAGGATATATACGATACAAATCGAAAGTGCGCCGCCAATAACACCGTAGTGCCTGATCAAAACATATGCCAAGCCAACATTGATGATCGCTGCGGCTACATGCACATAAGCCTGCAGTTTAACCTTATTTTCAACTGTAACTGTTGTTTGTGCAATCTGCTGTGGCGCATAAAACAAATGCGGAAAAATCATCAATAACGCAACATAGTATGCATCAATGCGCCCCGCTCCGTAACACAGCTGGACAAACTGCTTTCCGCACACTGCGAAACCGGCAAAAATCAAGCCGATTATAAAATACTGAAAGCGCCCTACTTTGCACATAAGTGCATTTAATTCTTTTTCTCTGTGTTCACCGACGCTGATGCGAGAAACGCGAGGCATCATCATTCCTGTAATTGCGCTGACCATCAGATAAGCATACCCTTCGATCACAGAGCCGATTCCGTATATTGTAATTTGAACCGTTGTACATACATTCCCCAACAAAACCGGCATTACATTTTGCAAAAAGCGTTTTGAAATACTGACAACCGTTGTCCACAAAGAAAAGTTAAATATTTCGCCTAATGCTTTTCGTTGTAATTTAACAAACCGAACACGCGCAGGCGTTGTCTTTTGAATAACCAACAGCTTCACAGAAATGGTTAGCAAATGCACAATGACATTAACCAACACCAATGTATACAACCCAAGACCGCCTAAAAGCGCAATAACTGTAATGCCAACGGTCACTACTTTGTTGAGTATGTCACATACCTTAAGCTGAATAAATTTTTCATAGGAATTCAGTATGCCGTTCAGCGTTATAAACGGAAACGAAATCACGGTATAAGTCGCAACTATAATATAAACAACTTTAAATCGCTCCAGCTCTGCTCCGGTAAGTCCCGCCGTAAACCGATCAATAAACAGAAAGACAAAAACCAAGGCAATCAGTAACACTGCATCTATGATAAGATACAATCTGTAAACGATGCCCAAAAAACGGTCAATTTCATTTTGCTTTTTTTCCGCTCTGTATTTTGAAATAAATCTCGATACGGCAGCGCTCATTCCGAAATCAATCGTAAATATAGATATAATAGATGTAGCAAGTGTATATAAGCCATAGTCCGAGTCGCCTATCTGGTGAAGCATCCACGGCGTATATATTAAACCGGATATTATATTTATGCCTATTGCCAGATACGACAATAAAACTCCGATTTTCAATTGTTTATTACTACTGACCATTCCAATTCCTCTCAATCAAAAAACTTCACTTTCATCCCATGTGAAGGCTTTCTTTTTTCTATTGGCGGCTCTTTCGACAAATCACCGAAACGCGCTTCCAAAAACTCTTTATAATGTGCCGATACCATTGCACGAACTCCGCAAAACTCAAGCTCACTTAATTCTGTATAGTAAGAAATCGGCAACGGACGAAACTTTTGATTCGGATTACAGATTTCATATGCCAGCGTACAATCAGCATCCGCATTATGCTTTCTTACCTCTTTTTCGAACTCTTCCGTGAGGCGCTGTAAGCTTCTCGGCATACAATACAGAGCTCGGAGAATTCCCCTTATCCCCTTTTCACGCAGCAATCCCAATTTACGAAAACGGCAAGCTTTTAAAAATCCGCTTCTGCGCACATGCGCGACAAAATCTTTCTCGCAAACATAGTCAATCGGGAAAATATCAATAAACAAGCCGTGATGTATCGGCAGATTCTCATAATTATGCTCCCACAATTCAGCACGATTTGTACAAATCTTTGCCCATGTCAGAGGAAATTCCGGCACAGTATGATAGTTTTGCAAGAAAAACTTTTCATTCAGTTCACTCGGCGCAATTTCCATAAAACGGTCATACGCATCGCGCAGCATTACAACATCAATGTCATCATCCCACGGCACATATCCTTTGTATTTGTATGCCCCGAGCATCGTTCCGCCTTCTATGCTATAAGGAATATTATGCTTTCTGCATATACGGTCAAACTCAACAAAAATTTCCAATATTATTGATTGTACTTTTTCTAAATTGTATTCCGAAAATTCCACATTCTATCCCTCGCTTAAAGTTATTTACTAAACCAATTATTTTTTAAAATCGCCGCTTTGCTGCATGGACCTTCTTCGAAAATGCCCTGCACGCTCTTTTTAAGCAGCCGCGCATCCACAACTTTGCGAAAGCGCTGTGCAGCATTTGCAGCATTCCACTGTCTTTCAATCGTTTGATATGCACATTTGGAATGGCTTTCTCTTTTCTCCTTGTCCTCAAGCAGTTCCTTCACCTTATGTATAAGCATTTTCCGGTTGCCGCTTTTATATAAAGCACCATTTTCCCCGTCACGCAACAAATATGGTGCCGAGCCTGCCGCATGGCTTGCCACTATAGCGCACCCGCTATTCATTGCCTCATTTAAAACTGCACCCCAGCCTTCATTAAAATCACTCGTAAACAAAAATACATCTGCACACCGCATATACTGACGCACCTCTTGCGGCGTTCGAGCACCGTGCATAATCACACAGTCCTCC
>JAFQPV010000101.1 GCA_017411585.1 Clostridia bacterium
CAGAGCGTCTGCTCGCCTTTGAAGAAAAAAATGCAATTAAAATCGACAAAAATATGATGAAGGTGCTTGACCATATCGACGAGCATATCACGGAAAAAATCTCTTTGAGCGACGTTTCGAAACTTGCCGGCTTTACGGAAAGCTCCTTTTCCAGATGGTTTGCAAAGCTCAACGGCATTTCGTTCAAAAAATACGTCATGAGTAAAAAAATCGAGCACGCCATCTTCCTTTTGGAAACAACGGATTTAAAGGTCATCGATGTTGCCTTCGAATGCGGCTTTGACTCCATGAGCGGCTTTTATGACACCTTCCGCAAGGTCACTGGCACGACACCGAATAAATTTACCTATATTGTTTAATCATACCACACACACAAACAACCGCAGACAAAATCTGCGGTTGTTTGTGTGTGGCAGCAAAACCAATACAGTCCTGGTCTATATCTTCAATTGTAATGTCTATATATAGATTATAGTTTATTTATCGACTATTGTCAAGCAAAAGATAATATTTTATATTAAAATATATAGTTATTATCCTTTGGAGGCATTATGATTAGTTACAAACCCTTTTATAATTTGTTAAAAGAAAAAGAAATCTCCACATACAAATTGATTAACACATACGGACTCAGCAGCAGTCTGCTTAATAGATTGCGTCACAATAAACCCATCAATACAACAACCATAAACGATTTATGCAAGATTTTAGATTGCAGCATTGAAAACATTTTAGAATACATCCCAGATGAGGAAGCATAAATCGCCGCTACTGCGCAAACGCTAAATATTAAGGCTCGGCAGATTGTAAGGCAAGTGCAACACACAAAGGCTTCTCCTTGAGGTAGCGTAGCGGAAGACGCGGTAGTGAATGACAATCCGGTGGATTGTCAGAGCCGCGGCTTGACCGAACCGCAGTGAGACAGGCTCCGCCGTAGGCGGTGGTGAGGTGTAGCCTCGTAAAGGCGTATTAAAAACATGAATTTCTTTGTAGTTTTACACCTCATCCGTCAGCTAAAGCTGACGCCTTCCCCTCAAAGGGAAGGCTCGATAATTTGTCCAGTTCCCTTTACACAATGGAGAGCTTTTAAGCAAAAAGCAGATTCTTACGAATCTGCTTTTTCTATTCCTTCTTTGCTTTTCTTGTAAACAGCAGACAAACCGCCAAAACAAACGGGAAAATCACACCTGCCAAAATACCGATGCGTAGCGCAAGCTGCTGCGGGTCGGCAACCGTCAACACAGACTGCGCCATATCCGATACAAACCCCGTCAGCCATGGTCCGAGCGAGCAACCCATATCACCCGCCATCGCCATAAGACCGAATAAAACAGCACCGCCCTGTGGAAAGCATCTGCTGCCGAACGAATACGTTGCCGGCCATAATACCGCAACCGTCACACCGCAAAATGCGCAGCCGAGCAGTGCAAATACCGGACTTGCCAATGCCGCAACCAAATAGCAAACCACGCAGGCACTCGCCGAAACCAACAGCTGTGTCTGTGTTTTCACACGTTCGCCGATAAGACTTGCTCCCACTCTGCCAATGCCCATAAACACAGCAAACAGACATGGACCTGCCAAATCGCCGATAAATTTGTCTACGCCTAATCCCTTCTGCGCAAAAAGCGATGCCCACTGCGCCATACAAAGCTCGGAAGCACCGGCACAGAGCATAATCACCAAAAGCACCCAAAACCGTCTTTGGGAAAACAAATCCTTTGCATGCATGGTTTTACCCTCTTTTACAAGCGGTACAATCGGAGCACGCAGGAATACAAATAAATTCACAAACGGAATGATGGACCAAATAAGCGGTAAAATTCGCCAATCTGCATTCGTAAACACCTTCAAATACAGTGTAGACAGCAGAACAACAACCACCTGGCCCCAGCAGTAGAAGGAATGCAGCAAATTCATAGACGCCGATTTGGATTTGCTCGGAAGCGCTTCCAGAATCGGGCTTGCCAGCACCTCATTTAAACCGCCGCCGACAGCATAGAGCACCGACGAAATGCACAGCCCCAAATACGGACTCGGCAGCATCGACGGCAAAAGCGCCATCGCGCACAAACCGAATGCGCTCAAAAAGTGCGAAAGCACCATGCATCTGCGCGGACCGATTTTGTCGACAAACCGCACGGCAAGCACATCTGTACACAGCTGCACCATAAAATTCACCAGTACCAGTCTGCCGAGGCTTTCAAAAGAAACGTGATAGCTATCCTGAAAGACAGCAAACAGCACCGGCGCAAGATTATTGACCACCGCCTGCGTAAACAGCGCAGTATAGCACCCCCAACGGGTTCTTGCATAATTCACCTTATACCCTCACTCTCACGAAAACGGCGACTGCTTCTTTGCCTTTTTCAGTGGCTGCTCGTTGCCGTCCTTATCTACAATGTATACATTTTTCAGCGTCTGCTCCGTACCGGCGCGAAAGGCCGCAATGTACTGCGCACGAAGCTGCGCCTGTTCCTTTTTCTCATCCTCCGTAAGCCCTTGCTCACGCGATTTTTTTGCAAGCGCATTGATGCGCTCAATCATTTTTTTATCCATAGTTTTTCACTCCTAACAAGTATAGAATTATATCACACTCAGCCCGAATTGTAAACAAGCAGATACTAAATGAACTTTGTACGAAAAAACAATCTCCGCTATACAGCAGAGATTGCTCACTTTTCTCATATAACGAGCAAATATGCTTATTTTTCGTCGTTCTCTGGTTTTTCGCCCTCGTCCTGCTCCGCTTGCGCCTCTTCCGGTGCTTCTTCCTCTTGCTCTGTCTCTGTCGGCGCTGCATCTGCTGTTTCCGACTCCATCCGTTGGATATACAGATACTTTTTCTCGCTGAAATACGGATACTTCACCTTATAAATCAGGCACAAAATACAAATGCCGATTAAAACCGCAATCGATGCAATGGCAAATGCCGC
>JAFQPV010000016.1 GCA_017411585.1 Clostridia bacterium
AGTATAGCATAAAAAATGATGGTAGACACTTTTTTGTGTCTACCATCATTATATCACTTCAACCTTGTGTGTCTTTTTTTGTTTGGTGGGCTTTTGTTATATTAATACTTATTTTTTACTAAAAACAATTTTTGACAACATCAAATTGCCGAAATCACTGTGTCCGTTTACGGTGCAGACCTCACCAAACATAAACAGTCCGAGATTATTTGTTTCGATGCTGTCCGACAGTGTTTGCTTTAGGCCGGCACAGCCGAAAACAATTGCATTTTCGCCACTGTAAAAGGCTTGTATGCGCGCCTGCGCTTTGTCAATCGGCAGATAGCGCAACACCATAGTTTCGTCTAAATCACGACCGGAAAAGAGCTTGCCATCGCGCACGGAGAGGTGCGCGTTAATGCCATATGTATCCGTAAGGGTTAAATGTTCAAAGTCGTTTTCATCTAAGCCAAGTTCATTGCGTTTTTGATTATACCAAGTAAGGGCATCACAACCATCAATCGTATCGACAAATCTCCCGGTAAAGGTGAGTGTATGCTCGCTTAAAATATCGTAATGCACATTTTCGCTGACTGCAGAAACATCAAAACGGTCGTCATTGATTAAAAATACTGCAGCTTCACTATGACCGGTAATTAATGCACTTTCGCCGGTTTGCGGGCAAATAGCACCGCTGCCGCCAACGAGCGGTGCCTTGATTCTTTGCGCAAGCGCACGAACAAACGTGTTTTCGTTACCTGCATTACCCAAAAGCACAATGCCTGCCTGCCAATTGCCGTCAGGAATATCAGAAAGAACATCATCGTAGCTGCCGTACAGTACTGTGCCGTTGATATCTTCGGCAAAGGTTTGGGAAAGCGTAAGCAGTTCATTTTCGGCTCCGGCAAAGCCAAAGGTTGCACCGCCAAAGTCCTCTGTATTTTTATACGATGGCGTATAGAAAGTAAGCTTCATTTTAAACACCTCGGTTTCATTTTTTACATTATAACATATATGTAGGGAATTGTCTATTCACATATAGCTATTCATTTTTAAAGAATGGGCATAGCTGAAAAGTTTTGTGGTGCTTAGTATAAGAAAAACCGACTTTGAATTTCAAAGTCGGTTCTTTTTAATCAATATCTGCAACAATGGTCTCCGGTGCTTCCATAAGCTGCTCCGGATTTTCTAAAATACGCTTTAATTTTTTAAATGCAGTTGCATAGTAATGTCCGTCACAAATGCGTTCATCACAAACGACGTTAAAATCCAGGAAACGGCGCTTTTCGGCAACACCGTCCTTATTTAAAATGTATTCAGAACGCTTGCTGCCCATCGCAACAAATACCGGCAACGTGCCGAAATTGTACAGGTGGTGAAAAATCGGCGGCATACCGAGCGAGCCCATGTTTGTAATAAACATTGAGCCGTGGAACGGACTGAGCTTTGTCAGCGCTCGCGGCAGTAGACCGAAATAATCGAGCAGCTTTAAAAACCAAACAATAAACTTTAAAAGAACACCCGGCATCCGCACAAGGAGTCTTGCAAAGTTGTCCATATCGTTTTGGTCGCCTTCCTCTTTGTTTTCCGTAATTTCTTTAGTTAAGTTTTCGTATACGGTTTTTAAGGTATCATCCGGCATCGCATACAGTTTGATAACCGTTTCCGGTGCGTTCAGCTTCAGTTCTTTTTTGATTGCCATGCAGATTTCGATGTTTTTACGTGCATAGAGTCTTTGACCGCGAATAAAACGGTTGATGCCCGGACACTGAGAAACTACACGAATATAAGCCGCCATGAAAATGTGAATCATACCGAGATTCTTCATGCCTTCCGCACGCATTTGGCGGATGAACTGTTCACATTTTTCGATGTCAATTGTAGCCGGAAACATGTTGGACGCGCCCCCACGCGTCGGCATGATAAACGGCGAAACTGCATCCATTGGGATACCGCCCCGGATGCGCCTGCCTTCGCTACGTGCCATAAAATGCACTCCCCTCTTAAAACATTCCCTAAAAAGAGTTTACCATAAGTTTCGACAAAAAACAAGAAAAATTGACAAGAAGACTTTATATGAAGGTATGTATGCGCAGATGGATTGATTTATGCTTCGCGCAGCATAGTGCTTTTTATTGAAATGTTTTGTTTGGCATGGTATACTGGGTAGGTGAGGTGAGCATATGGCAATTGTGTTGATTTGTATTGGAGCACTGCTGTTTTGCAATGGTGCGATTATGTGCATACTGTCAAATTTGAATTTGGGTGTGCTTTTGACCGTCTTGGCAGGTGTATTTTTTCTTGCCTGGGGTATATTTTATAAAAAGATACGGATGTGGACCAAAACAAGCATTTTAAAAACAGTAAAATATTCTATTGCGGCATTGTTTTGCGCAGAGGTGTTATTGGTTAGCTTTATTGCCGTGTATGGGCAATATGATACAGCAAATTATAAAGAGGATGCCGTGATCATCCTCGGTGCAGGAGTTCATGGAGATCGTGTCAGCGTGCCGCTGCAATTGCGCTTGGATACTGCTGTGCGATACCATCGAAAAAATCCGGATGCGCTTTTGGTGGTTACGGGAGGACAAGGCTTCCAGGAAACAGTGACGGAGGCGAGTGCGATGGAAAAATATCTTTTGTCGCGCGGTGTTGCGGCGGATAAGATTGTCAAAGAGGAACATGCAACCTCGACAGAAGAAAATATGCGGTTTTCAAAAGATATTTTAGATGTACGCCTCGGCTCGGACTATGGAATTGTGGTGATTACCAACAACTTTCATATTTATCGAAGTGTATCAATTGCAAAGATGGTTGGCTTTGAAAAGCCTGCACATTTACATGCCGGATTGCAGTGGTATAATTTGGTACCGTGTTATTTGCGCGAAAGCCTGGCGGTATTGAAAATGTGGGTATTTCCCAACGTTTAAACCGCTGAAACTATTGACAATATGCGTAAAATGTGATATATAAATTAGATAAGGTTTTCTTAAATTCAGTAAAATAATTCCCAAGGAGTACAGATATGTATATTAGTGAACTTTTTCAGAAAAAAGATGAATATCTCGGCAAGGTTGTAACCTTGAGCGGTTGGGTAAGAAATCACCGCAAGCAGAAGAATATGGGCTTTATCGATTTTTATGACGGTACGGCTTTTAATTTGTTGCAGCTTGTGTACGATACCTCCAACGCGAAGGTGCAGGACATTGCCAGCGTGTTAAAGGTAGGCTGCTGTGCAAAGGTAACCGGCGAGGTTGTTGTAAACGAAGGCAATGGCTCGATTGAAATTGCGCTTTCCGAAGCAGAAATTCTTGGTACCTGTGAAGAGGATTACCCGATGCAGCCGAAGAAGCATTCCTTGGAGTTTTTGCGTGAAAACGCCTATCTGCGTCCGAGAACAAGACTGTTCCAGGCAGTATTTAAAATCAGAAGCGTGGCCTCCATGGCAATTCACGAGTATTTCCAGAATAATGGTTATGTATATGTACACACACCGCTGTTTACAGCAAATGATGCCGAGGGTGCAGGCAGCACCTTTACGGTAACGACCTTAGATCCGCTCAGCACGGAGAAGCAGGATTATGCAGACGATTTCTTCGGTCAGCACACATCCTTGGCGGTAACCGGTCAGTTGGAAGGTGAGACTTTCGCGCTTGCATTCAGCAAGATTTGCACCTTTGGTCCGACCTTCAGAGCGGAAAACTCGAACACAAGAACGCACGCGTCTGAGTTCTGGATGATTGAGCCGGAGGTTGCATTTGCAGACCTTTCCGACCTCATGGATATCGAAGAGGACTTCTTAAAGACCATCTTAAAAACCATCATGGACCGTTGCCCGCTTGAACTTGAGTTCCTTGAAAAATACAACGGCATTGCGCTTCGTGAGCGTATGACTGCATTAATCAATTCCGATATCGTACGCCTGAAGTTTGAAGATGCAATCACCATCTTAAAAGAAGCTGATGCAACTGAAAACTTCGAGTTTAAGCCGGATTATAACGAAGACCTTGCACGTGAGCACGAAAAGTATCTCACTGAAAAGAAATTCAATGCACCTGTATTTGTCTATGACTGGCCGAAGGAGTTTAAGGCTTTCTATATGTACCAAAACGATGACGGTAAAACCGTTGCAGCTGTCGACCTGCTTGTTCCGGCAGCTGGCGAGCTGATGGGTGGCAGCCAGCGTGAAACGCGCTATGACCGTCTCACCGGTCGTATGAACGAGCTCGGTATCAATCCGGATTCGCTTTGGTGGTACTGCAACCTGCGTAAATACGGCGGTTGCACACACTCCGGTTTCGGCATGGGCTTTGAACGACTGCTCATCTACGTAACCGGTATGGAGAACATTCGTGACGTAATCCCGTATTACCGTACACCACGCAACTGTGACTTTTAATCTAAAAGGTAAATTTGGCGCAATACTTCGTTGGCATCCTCGCGCATATAAGAATATAGCGCTGCGGTGCCGCCTCGTCTTGCATCCAAATTTTCGCTTTTAGAAGCACAGGATGGGATTGGCGTAATACTTCGTGGGTATCTTTGTGCATAAACATAATTTTGAAAGAAGGGAGTTTTTCATATGAATAAATCATTCATTCCGAGTGGTTATGTGCCGCCGTTGGATGAGTATGATATGCAAAGAGCGATTGAAAGTGTTAAGGCGATTTTCCAAAAGGAATTTGCTGAAGCGCTGAATTTAAAGCGCGTTTCTGCGCCGCTATTTGTAACGGAAAGCTCCGGTTTAAATGATAACTTAAACGGTTATGAGCGTCCGGTGTCGTTTGACATTCCGGCGGTTGGCAAGGATGCGCAGATTGTGCAGTCGCTTGCAAAATGGAAGCGACTTGCATTAAAGCGCTACAACTTTACGGTTGGCAAGGGCTTGTATACCGATATGAACGCGATTCGCCGTGATGAGGACTTAGACAACATCCACTCCATTTATGTGGATCAGTGGGATTGGGAAAAGATCATTCCGCGTGAAAAGCGCACCCTTGACTATTTAAAAAAGGTTGTAACCTCGATTGTGGAGTCTATTTGTGAAACCTGCGATCAGCTGCATGCAAAGTATCCGCAGCTAAAAACAGAGCTTTCCCGCGATGTAAAATTTATCACTTCGCAAGAATTGGAAGATTTGTATCCGGATTTGGACAGCAAGGGTCGAGAAAATGCATATGTAAAAGAGCATAAGACCGTATTTATTATGCAAATTGGTGAAAAGCTGCGCTCCGGCAAGCCGCATGACGGCAGAGCACCGGACTATGATGATTGGCAGTTAAATGGCGACTTAATGTTCTGGAATGACACGCTGGATGCGGCATTGGAGATTTCATCGATGGGCATCCGTGTAGATGCTGCGTCGCTCGATTACCAGTTAAATGCAGCAAACTGCAATGACCGTAGAGAGCTGGAGTTTCATAAAATGCTCCTAAATGACGAGCTGCCGCTCACGATTGGTGGCGGTATCGGTCAGTCGAGACTGTGTATGCTGATGATTGGCTGTGCGCACATTGGCGAGGTACAGTCGAGTATTTGGGATGCTGAAACGGTAGAGCTTTGCCAAAGCCGTGGCGTAAAACTTTTATAAAAACGATACAGAGAATTGGAGACGTATCAAAACAAGGCGTTATTGTTTTGATACGTTTTTTTATAGGAGGATATTATGAGTAAATTAAAAGAGAAAAAACTGTTTTTATTGGATATGGACGGTACAATCTACCTGGACAATGATTTGTTTGACGGGACGCTTGATTTTTTAGAGCATGTGAAAAAAATCGGCGGCAGATACATCTTTTTGACAAACAACTCGTCCAAGGGCGTGGATAAGTATGTTGAAAAGCTCGCAAAGCTCGGCATTACCGCGACGGATGATGACTTTTTAACCTCTGTGCATGCAACGGTTGTGCACTTAAAAAAGCAGAATTATCACAAGATTTATGCTTTTGGCACAAAATCCTTTATCGGCCAGCTTGAAGCTGCCGGGTTGCCGGTGACGGACAAGCTGGAGGAAGATATTGATTGTTTATGTATGGGCTACGATACGGAGCTGACCTATCAAAAGCTCGAGGATGCGTGCATCCTTCTTGGCAGAGGCGTGGACTATATTGCAACCAACCCGGACTGGGTTTGCCCGACCTGGTACGGTTTTGTGCCGGATTGCGGCTCGGTGAGTGAAATGCTTTACAATGCAACGAAGCGCCGCCCGACCTTTATCGGCAAGCCGCAGCCGGCGATGGTAGAGCTTGCCCTTGATAAGACGGGCTATAAAAAAGAAGAGGCTGTCGTGATTGGCGACAGACTCTATACGGATATTGCCTGCGGCGTAAACGCCGGTATCAGCAGTATTTTTGTGCTCTCCGGTGAAGGTACGATGGAGGATTTGGAAAAAAGTGAGGTAAAGCCGGAATTTGTCTATGACAATATCCGCGCAATCTACGAGGACTTGCAGTAATTATAAAATAATCAGATTTTTGGCGCAGGCAGAAAATGCCTGCGCTTTTTTGTTTACATATCCTCTTTAATTCTGCAAACAACGCCTGCAAGGGCATCACCCATTTGCTTGTAGCCGACATTTCCGTTCGGATGTACCCAGTTATTCAGGTGGCGGTTTTTGTGCTCGGTGTACATATTGTCGACGGTTACGGTATCTGCAAAGCCGGTGTATGGGTCGCATACGGCGAGCATCGGGCAAACAAAGAAGCCTTCTGCTTCGCGGTTTCCGTATTTTTCAATAATAGCCTTGGAGAGCATCTTGATGTTGTAATCGTATTGCTTAACCGTGCCTCTGCAGCCACAGCCCGTACCCCAGCAGTACTGGTCCGCACCGCAGACCGGCAGGTTGATTACGATTTTGGTATTGTCCTTTTTAATGTGTTCGATGATGGTTTCGTAGCGCGCCAGCATTGTGGCAATGTCCTTTTCGGAATCTTCATACGCTGTCATTTGCAGCTCATTTGCGCCGAACAGGAA